>CAZNNJ010000090.1:0-11881 GCA_964574305.1 uncultured Rhodospirillales bacterium
TCTGCTTATGGACCACCCCGTAGGCGCAGAATGAGGTGCCGAGCAGCACCGACACCCATGGGAACGTGCCGAGCGCCGCACCCTGGATCGCCACGCCGATCGCGGCGAGCGCGATCGCGACATGGCCGGCGCGGTCGATCCGCTCGCCGAACAGCACCGCGCCGGCAAGCATGTTCAGCAGCGGATTGATGTAATAGCCGAGGCTGGCGGAAATGGTCTGGCCGTTATCGACCGCCCAGACATAGAGGGTCCAGTTGATCGCGATCAGCAGCGCAGATACGAAGAGTGCCCGCAGCTCCTTCGGCGCGGCGGCGAGCGCGCGCAGGCCGGCGCCGCGCCCGATCAGGATGACGAGGAGCAAGGCCAGGGGCAGAGACCAGATCGCCCGCCAGGCGACGATCTCGAACGGCGAAGCGCCGGCGCGGGCCGCCGCGTGGAACAGCAGCGGCAGCAGTCCCCATGCCGTGTAGCACAGCAGGCCGGCGACCTGTCCCCGTTTCTCATCCGATTCGGTCCGCATGCGTCCGGCTTATCGGATTACC
The DNA here is from genome assembly GCA_964574305.1 of uncultured Rhodospirillales bacterium. GTDB lineage: Bacteria > Pseudomonadota > Alphaproteobacteria > BOG-932 > Roseiterribacteraceae > BOG-932. Next base: position 543 of record CAZNNJ010000090.1, read on the forward strand.
GATTGTGGAGACAGATCACTTTGCGATGGCTGAGTCGCGGAAACGCGATTGCTCGCTGTCAGCCGTCCATCTTCGGCGTCGTGAAGCGCCGGAACGCAACGCTTTCCGGGGCCACCCGGTTCCAGCCGCCGTCGCGCAGGTCGAAGATGGCGATCGCGGAGGTGGGGAATTTCGCGCGCATCGTCAGCGCCTCCGGCTCCGTCTCGTCGCGCGCCAGCCACAGCGCCAGCTCCTCCAGGCAGGGATTGTGGCCGACCGCGACCACGCTGCGCACCGTTGCCGGCACCGACTGGATACGGCTCAGCAGTTGCGCCGGGCTGCACAGGTAAAGGTCCCGTTCCAGGGCCAGCTCCGGTGCCTTGGCCAGCGCCTGGCTTGCGATCTCCCAGGTCTCGCTTGTGCGCCGTGCCGCCGAAACCAGGGCCAGGTCCGGCTTGAACGGGGCGAGGATCCCACCCGCCCAGGCGGCGTCGCCGCGCCCGCGCTCGGTCAGCGGACGGTCGAAATCCTCCTGGCCGGGCACGGGCTGAGCGGCCTTGGCATGCCGCAGCAGGGTGAGGACGGCCATGGGAAAAGCCTCGTTACAGTGTATGAATTGTGCATGACGCGGACGTCTCTTTGGTAGCGCAGCTACGCCGACTTTGCTATGTACCGCCTGCGGTCGGCGGCAGATGTCACAGGTCTTTCGACGGCCCAGTCTGCGAGGATTCCATGGATGCGGCCCAGCCATTTCAAGAGACCGAAGTCCCCGTCGCGGCCTCGCTGCTCGATTCGCCTGAACGCTTTCTGAACCGCGAACTGTCCTGGCTCGCCTTCGACCAGCGGGTGCTGGAAGAGGCGCAGAACCGGCGTCATCCGCTGTTGGAGCGGGTGCGGTTCCTGTCGATCACCTCGTCCAATCTCGACGAGTTCTTCATGGTCCGGGTCGCCGGGCTCAAGCAGCAGGTGCTGGCCGGCGTCGCGCTGCAAAGCCCCGACGGCCGCACCCCGCTGCAGCAGCTGGCGGCGGTGCGCGAGCGCGTCCATGAGATGATGCTGACCGGACGCAGCACCTGGCACATGCTGCGGCAGGAGCTGCGCGAGAGCGGCGTCGCCGTCATCGACGCGCCTGAGCTCACCGCCGCCGAGCATGAATGGCTGAAGGAAAAGTTCCTGGCCGATATCTTCCCGGTCCTGACCCCGCTGGCGATGGGGCCGACCCATTCCTTCCCCTTCATCCTCAACCGCGGCATCGCGCTGGCGGTGCGGATGTTCGATGAGGGCACCGGCCGCGACCTCGACGCGCTGGTGCCGATTCCCTTCCAGCTCGACCGCTTCGTCGTCCTGCCGGGGGACGAGACCCGGTTCATTCCGCTGGAGCAGGTGATCCTGCTGTTCCTCAAATATCTGTTCCCGCCCTTCGAGCTCAGGGCCTCGGGCGTGTTCCGCATCCTGCGCGACAGCGACCTCGAAATCGACGACATCGATATCGAGGAAGACGGCCATCACCTGATGCTGAACATCGAGACGGCGCTGAAGCGGCGCCGGCGCGGCAATGTCATCCGGCTCAATGCCAGCGATGACATGTCGCCCGATCTGCTCGACTTCCTGAAGGAAGAGCTCGGCGTCGACCCCGAGGATGTCAGCATCTCCGAAGGGCTGATCGGCCTGGTCGACATCAAGCAGCTGATCGTCGATACGCGGCCGGACCTGCTCTTCACCCCCTATACGGCGCGCTTCCCCGAGCGCATCCGCGATTTCGGCGGCGACTGCTTCGCCGCGATCCAGGCCAAGGACATCGTCGTCCATCACCCCTATGAGAGCTTCGACGTCGTCGTCCAGTTCCTGCGCCAGGCGGCGCACGACCCGGACGTGGTCGCGATCAAGCAGACGCTCTACCGCACCTCCAAGGACTCGCCGATCATCAAGGCGCTGATCGAGGCGGCCGAGGCCGGCAAGTCGGTCATCGCCTCGGTCGAGCTCAAGGCCCGCTTCGACGAGGAGGCCAACCTGCGCTGGGCGCGCGACCTGGAGCGCGCCGGCGCCCAGGTGGTGTTCGGCTTCGTCGACCTCAAGATCCACGCCAAGACCTCGCTGGTCGTGCGGCGCGAGGGCGGAACGCTGCGCTCCTATGTCCATTACGGCACCGGCAACTATCACCCGGTCACCGCGAAGATCTATACCGACCTGTCCTTCTTCACCTGCGACCCGGTGCTGACCACCGACGCGCAGCGCATGTTCAATTTCATGACCGGCTATGCCCGGCCCGATGCCCTGGAAAAGCTCGCGATCTCCCCGATCAACCTGCGCAAGACCGTGTGCGAGCTGATCGAGGAAGAGATCGCGCACGCCCGGGCGGGCCGCCAGGCGCATATCTGGGCCAAGGTGAACAGCCTGGTCGATCCCGACATGATCGACCTGCTCTATCGCGCCTCGAGCGCCGGGGTGGAGATCGACCTGATCGTGCGCGGCATCTGCTGCCTGCGTCCCGGCGTTCCCGGCCTGTCCGAGCGTATCCGAGTGCGCAGCCTGGTCGGGCGCTTCCTCGAACATGCCCGCATCATCGCCTTCGGCGCGGGTCACGCCATGCCGTCGAAACATATGAAGCTGTTCATCTCGTCCGCCGACTGGATGCAGCGCAATCTCGATCACCGCATCGAAACGCTGGTGCCGCTTGAAAATCCGACGGTACGCCAGCAAGTGTTCGACCAGATCATGGTCGCCAATATGAAGGACGACATGCAGAGCTGGCAGATGCAGCCCGATGGCACCTTCACCCGGATCAAGCCGGGCCGTAACCCCTTCTCGGCGCACAATTATTTCATGACCAACCCAAGTCTTTCCGGCCGCGGTAGCGCGATGCACGAAACCCGTAACCCGCCCCGTCTGCAGCTCAAGTCGAGCTCGTGACGGGACAGGCGAGGGGAGGCAGGCCCGTCGACGCGAGCGCGGCACAGTCGTTCGACCAGCGCATCGCGGTCATCGATATCGGCTCGAATTCGGTGCGGCTGGTCGTGTTCGACCGGCTGTCGCGCGCGCCGATCCCTTTGTTCAACGAAAAAGTCTTCGCCGCGCTGGGCAAGACGGTCGGCGAGACCGGCAAGCTCAACCCCATCGGCGTGGAGCAGGCCTTCTCGACCCTGACCCGTTTCAGCCTGCTCCTGAAGGCGATGAATGTCGGCTCCTGCCATGTCGTTGCCACCGCGGCTGTGCGCGACGCCAAGGACGGCCCGGCCTTCCTGCAGCAGGTGAAAGCCCGCTCCGAGCTCGATGTCACCATCATCAGCGGCGAGGAGGAGGGGCGGCTGTCGGCCGAGGGCGTGCTGTCCGGCATTCCCGATGCCGACGGGCTGATGGGCGACATGGGCGGCGGCTCGGTCGAGCTGGTGCGGGTCGACCGGGGAGTCGTCGGCCAGCGCACCACCATGCCCTACGGCCCGTTCCGGCTGATGGCGCTCGGCGGCTCGCGCGGTTCGCAGGTCGCGCTGATCGAATCCAAGCTGGCCGAGCTGCCGTGGCTGTCTGAGGTCGAAGGCGCCACCGTCTATGCCGTGGGCGGCATCTGGCGTGCCTTCGCCAAGGTGCATATGGAGCATACGGGCCACCCGCTCCACATCATCCACCATTATTCGATCGCCGCCAGCGATGCGATCGAGTTCGCCCAGCTTCTGTCGCGCCAGAGCCGGGCGTCGCTCGAAGGCTCGGACATCGCCCGTCGCCGGGTCGAGGCTCTGCCCTATGCCGCCATGTTCATGGAATGCCTGCTCGAGCGCACGCGGCCGGCCAAGCTGGTCTTCTCCGCCTACGGCCTGCGCGAAGGCATATTGCACGACCTGCTGCCGCCCGAGACCCGGGCGCTCGACCCGCTGCTGGCCGCCTGCGACGACTTCGCCGGCCGGGTCGGCCGGTTCGGCGACCCGGAGCTGCTGATCGCCTGGGTGCGCGGATTGGGCGAGGCCTTTTCCCGAGACGTGCGCCTGGCGACGGCCACCTGCCTGCTCAGCGACATCGGCTGGCTCGAGCACCCGGATTATCGCAGCGAGCAGGCCTATCTGAGCGCGCTCAGGACACCGCTGGGTGGCATCGACCATATGGGCCGCGCCTTCATCGCGCTGGCGCTTCATACCCGCTATGGCGGCCGCATGGACGATCCGGCGGTCTATGCTTCGCACGCGCTGCTGACCGAGGAGGAGGTTGCGGATTCGGTGACGCTGGGCCTCGCGCTCAGGCTCGCCTACACGCTTTGCGGTGGCGCCCTGTCGCTGCTGGACGCGGCTTCGCTCACGCGCGGCGGCAACCGGCTGATCCTGCATATCGTCCCGGAATATGCCGATCTCAATGTCGACGTGGTCGAGCGCCGCCTGGAAGCGCTGGCCACCCATATGGGCATCTCCGCCGAGATCATGATCGCGCCGCTGCCCGCGCGGCTCCAGCGCGGACGCTAACCCCAGAGGATGCGCCAGGCGCGGTCCGCGATCGACGGGCGCCACAGCGGATAGTCGCGGCACAGCAGGGCGCTGACGCTCCGCTCGATGGCGTCGAAATTCATCAGGTCCGGCGGGATGTCGTGGCGCGCGACGGCCGCGTCGCGGAACGACACGTTGAGTCCGGTCTTCGCCCGCACCGCGCGTTCGACTCCGATCCGGTAGATCGGATCGCCCGACGGGCGGTCGATATCGACCACCAGATCGGCGGCCGGCAGCGCCCGGTCGAGGCTGAGGCTCAGCCCCGTATAGAAGGCGGCGTAGGACTGCTCGGGATCGGCAGAGTCCAGCATCGCCGCATAGCGCCGGTATTCGGCATCGACCGTGGTTCCATCGACCATCGGGATGCCGAGCATGCGCGCGACCCGCCGGGCCGGCTCCAGCGCTGCCTTCCCCAGGATGAAGTAAGGCATCGCCTCGAAATAGGCTTGGCCCGCCTCGCGCCGCCGCGCATGGCCCGAATACCATTGCTGACGCGGGTCGCGGACCAGCAGGATATGCGTGCCGCGGAAACGGGTACGTAGCCACGGCGCCCGGCCGATCGTGCGGCAGCAGCCGAACACCGGCGCCTGACCCAGCCGCCGGGCATGGCCGACCAGCCCCTCGATATAGCGGCGCTCCGGCTCCAGGACATCCGGGTCCGCGGCGAAGAAGTGATCGACCGGAAAGCTTTTCTCGAAGCCCGGAATGCCGCGTTCGCCGACCAGCGGCAGGTATTCGGCGAAATAGCCGCCGTCGAGGTGAGGATGGCGCGAGGCCCAGGACGCCGGCGAACGGCTCGCCAGCTCCTGCCGAGTCTCGCTGCCCAGCGCCTCATGGAACAGCTCGTAATAGGCGCAGGCCTCGGGCAGGGCGCGGAAGCGGCTCCAGACATAGGTGCTGCCGGCGCGCCACAGGCTGTGGATGAACACGGTGGTCTGCTTCATGTCTGCTGATCCCTGCCGGGCCGGTTGACGGGCGGTCGTCGGTGGTACGGCGCGCCGAAAGGCCGTCCCCCGGGGGAATATTTTCGGGGGATTTCGGGCAGGGTTGCGTATCAGCCCTCGAACCGCGCCGCCCGCCGGCGGCAAGGCCTGTGCCCTGGAGGGAAATTTTTCACCACTATAGGGGGAAAACATCGGGACGGATCGTATCATGGCCGTTGGGGTGTGCGCCGAAGGCAACGAGCATGAAATTGGACAGTGCGGGAAAAGGATGGCCCATGGTCGTGCGGCTGACGCTCGGACCTTCGCTTGCCGGCCGTGGCAGGTTGGTAATGGATAGTCCGCGCCAGTATGGCGAGGCCTCCGATCCGGAGCTGCTACACTGGTCGGCCGGCGGCGACGCACGCGCTTTCGGCGAGGTCATGACCCGCCACGGACCGTTCGCTTTGCGTGTCGCCACCCGCCTCGTCGCCGACACCCACGCCGCCGAGGACCTGGTGCAGGAGGCGATGGTCCGTGCCTGGTCGCAGGCCGTCCATTTCGACCCGCGCCGTGCCCGCTTCGCCACTTGGCTTTACCGGATCGTGGTCAATCTCTGCATCGACTACCGCCGCCGGGTGCGGCCTGAGCCTCTGCCGGACAACTTCGATCCGGTCGACACCGCGCCCCCGGCGGACGAAGCGATGGCCGCCCGCCAACGCCGTGCCGCGCTGGACAGGGTGCTCGCCGACCTGCCGGTGCGCCAGCGGGCGGCGATGACGCTGGTCTATGATGAGGGTCTGTCCGGCGCCGAGGCGGCTCAGATTCTGGGCGTTTCGACCAAGGCGGTGGAGCGGCTGCTGGCGCGTGCCCGCGGCACCCTGCGGGATCGCCTGCTGCCGGGCGGCCTGGCGAAGGAGACGGAAAGATGCTGACGCTGAAGCGGTTCGCTGCGCTGGCGGCAAGTTACGGCGCGGACCTCCGCCGCTGGCCGGAGGATATTCAGGACGAGGCGGATGCATTCCTTGCCGCTTCGCCGGAGGCGCGGGCGCTGCTCGAGGAGGCGCGGGCGCTCGACGGGGTGCTTTCGGGCGAGGCCGAATGGCTGCCGGACGATCAGGATGCGGCGCTGGTCAGGCTGCGCCTGGGCGTCGAAGCGCGGATCGCGGGAGCGACCCGGCCCGCCCGGGTGCAGCGGCAGTCACGCATGCTCGACCTGCGCTGGCTCGGCATGGCGACCGGCAGCGGGCTTGCCGTTGCGGCCGGGCTCGCCTTGGGTGTGATCGACCTGCCGGCGACGTCGCCGGACATCGTGCAGATCATCCTCCAGCCGTCACCGATCGGTATTCTGGTGGAGTAATGAGATGACAGAGACATCCACGAAAACATCGCGCTGGCGGCGGATCGTGTTGCCCGTCTCGCTGGCGTTCAACCTGTTCTTCGTCGCGCTGGTCGGCAGCCATGTGTTGCACGTCTACAAGTCCGAGGAAAAGTTCGGGGCGCCGTTCGGCCGGGCGCTGGCGCGCGCCGAGGCGATCCTGCCGCCCCAGGATGCCGCGACTTTCAAGGCCGCGATCGAGCGCACCGCGCCGCAATTCAACCAGGATTTCCAGAACCTCGCCGAGGCGCGCCGGGCGCTCGGCCGCCAGGTGTCGGCCGAGCAGTTCGACCGGGGCGCGACCCGCCAGGCGCTGACCGGGCTGCAGACGGCCTCGGATCGGCTGATCAATGATTTCGGCGACACGCTCGTGGATGCGTTAGCCGGCTTGTCGCCGGAAGGCCGGCAGAAGCTGGCCAAGGAATTCCGGGCTGAGCGTCCGCCGCCGGAGGATTGATCGGCGCGGACGCTAGCCGATCGGGAAAATCTTCACCCGGCCGCGCTCCAGCCCCAGCATCAGCTTGCCGTCGCGCAGCGCCTCGGCATCGGCGCCGAACAGCTCCTGGCGCCAGCCGGTCAGATGCTGGCGGTTGGCGGCGATCTGCTCCAGCTCATCGGTCGTCGCCAGAAGGCGGGCGGCAACGCCGTTCTTCTCGGCTTTAAATTTGAGCAGCACTTTCAAGAGCTCGACCGTCGAGCCGAGATTGCCCGGCGGCTCGGGATGGGCCTCGGGCTTGGGCAGCTCGTCCTGAGGCAGCGCCATGACGCCGTCGATCGCCTCGATCACCGCCGCACCCCATTTGCCGTCGGCAAAGCCGCCGGGCAGGCCGCGGGTGCGGGCGAGCTGGGCGGTCGAGGTCGGCGTGTGGGTCGCCAACTCGATCAACGCCTCGTCGCGCAGTATACGGCCGCGCGGCAGGTCACGCTTCTGCGCCTCGGTCTCGCGCCAGGCAGCGACCGCCTTCAGCGCCGCCAGAGTGCGGGGTTTCGGGTTGCGCAGCTTGACCCGCCGCCAGGCATCGGCCGGGTCCAGGCGATAGATGGCGGGGTCGCTCAGCACCGCCATGTCGCTTTCGAGCCAGGTCTCCCGCCCGGTCCGCTCCAGCTGCTCGCGCAGCTTCATATAGACGGTGCGCAGATGGATGACGTCGTCCAGCGCATAGATCAGCTGACGCTCGGTCAGCGGGCGATAGGACCAGTCGGTGAAGCGGCTGGATTTGTCGACCGCGGCCTTGGCCAGCTTGTTGACCAGCGACTCATAGCTGGCGCTCTCGCCGAAGCCGCAGACCATCGCCGCCACCTGCGTGTCGAAGATCGGTGCCGGCACCTTGCCAGTGGCGTGGAAGAAGATTTCCAGATCCTGCCGCCCGGCATGGAAGACTTTCAGAACGTCCGCGTTCTGCATCAGGTCGTAGAGCGGCGTCAGGTCGATGCCGGGGGCCAGCGGGTCGATCGCGGCGACCGAGTCCGGGCCGGCGACCTGGACGAGGCACAGTTTGGGCCAGTAGGTCTGGTCGCGCAGGAACTCGGTATCGACGGCGATAAAGTCGGCTGAGGCTTGATCGGCGCAGAATTGGGCGAGGGCGTCTGACTCGGTAATCAAATTCATCCCGTCAGTTATAGTCCCGATTTGCGCTATGAATAGGGGCGGTCCTTGACATCCCCGCCCAAACCGACGTTCTTCCCGCCGAATCCTTCTTGAGGCCAGTACGATGCATCCCTACCGCACCCATAATGCCGGCGCGCTGCGCGCCTCCGATGTCGGCGCTACCGTGCGCCTGTCCGGCTGGGTGCATCGCAAGCGTGACCACGGCCAGCTGCTGTTCGTCGACCTGCGCGATCATTTCGGCGTCACCCAGTGCGTGGTCGACACCGACAATCCGCATTTCAAGGCGCTGGAGGGGCTTCGCGTCGAATCGGTGGTGACGATCACCGGCCAAGTCGTGGCCCGCAGCGCCGAGACGGTGAACCCGAAGCTGGCGACCGGCGAGGTCGAGCTGGTGGTGAAGGAGCTGACGATCCAGTCGCGCGCCGACCTGGTGCCGCTGCAGGTCAATAGCGACTCCGATGCGTCGGAGGAAATCCGCCTGCGCTACCGCTTCCTCGACTTGCGCCGTGAGCGCATCCATCGCAACATCCTGCTGCGCTCGGCCGTCATCGCCAGCCTCCGCCGCCGGATGATCGAGCAGGGCTTCACCGAGTTCCAGACGCCGATCCTGACCGCCTCGAGCCCCGAGGGCGCGCGCGACTTCCTGGTGCCCAGCCGCCTGCATCCGGGCACGTTCTACGCCCTGCCGCAGGCGCCGCAACAGTTCAAGCAACTGCTGATGGTCGCCGGCTTCGACAAGTATTTCCAGATCGCCCCCTGCTTCCGCGACGAGGACAGCCGCGCCGACCGCAGCCCGGGCGAGTTCTACCAGCTCGATTTCGAGATGTCGTTCGTGACCCAGGAAGACGTCTTCGCCGCGATCGAGCCGGTGCTGCACGGCGTGTTCGAGGAATTCGCCGGCTGGACCGGTGACGGGCGTGTCGTGTCGGCCTTGCCGTTCCCGCGCATCCCGTTCGAGGAGTCGATGCTGAAATACGGCAGCGACAAGCCGGACCTGCGCAACCCGCTGGTGATCACCGACGTGACCGAGGTCTTCGCCCGCGAGGACGTCGAGTTCCGCGCCTTCAAGGGTACGATCGAGAAGGGCGGCGTGGTCCGCGCGCTGCGCGTTCCCGGCGTCGGCGAGAGCAAGCCGCGCAGCTTCTTCGACAAGCTTAACGACTGGGCCAGGGAGCAGGGTGCCCCGGGCCTCGGCTACATCATCCTGGAAGGCGATGCCGGCAAAGGCCCGATCGCGAAGTTCGTTCCCCCGGCGGCCCTGGCTGCGCTGGTCGAGAAGACGGGACTGAAGCCGGGCGACGCGGTTTTCTTCACCTGCGACCAGAAAGGCCCGGCCGCCAAGCTTGCCGGCTTGGCCCGCACGCGCATCGGCGAGGAGTTGGAGCTGATCGACAAGAGCCGGTTCGAGTTCTGCTGGATCGTCGATTTCCCGATGTTCGAGCTGAACGAGGAAACCGGCCAGGTCGATTTCAGCCACAACCCGTTCTCGATGCCGCAGGGCGGTTTGGAGGCGCTTGAGACCCAGGACCCGCTGACGATCAAGGCCTATCAGTATGACATCGTCTGCAACGGCGTGGAACTGTCGTCGGGCGCGATCCGGAACCATCTGCCGGAGATCATGGTCAAGGCCTTCGCCATCGCCGGTTATCCGGAGGAGGTGCTCGAGGCCCGCTTCGGCGGCATGCTGTCGGCCTTCCGCCTCGGCGCCCCGCCGCACGGCGGCTCGGCCCCCGGCGTCGACCGCATCGTCATGCTGCTGGCCGACGAGCCCAACATCCGCGAGGTCATAGCCTTCCCGCTGAACCAGAAGGCCGAAGACCTCCTGATGGGCGCCCCGGCCCCGGTCGACCCGGCGCGCTTGCGCGAAATCCACATCAAGCCGGACCTGCCGAAGGCGAAGGTGGCGGTGGGTGTGAAGGTGGAGGGGTAACCCTCTACCGCTGCAGCGCCGCTACCTGCCGGGTCGAAAACGCCAGCCGCGCCGCCTGGATGCGGACGGTGCAGGTCAGCAGGGCGGCGGTGACGGCTGGGGCTTCGCGGGCGAGGCGCTGATAGGCGGCGTGGCTCAAGGTCCATACCGTTGCCGGGCCGTCGGTGCGCAGGTGGGCGGTGCGCGGGACGCCCAGGAAGAAGCCGACCTCGCCGACGATCGTGTTGGGGCCGAAGACGCGCTGGCGGATCGGCGCATGGCCCTCATTCTCGACCTCGACGCTGACCCGGCCGCTTTCGATGAACAGCAGCGTGTCTGTTGGGTCGCCGGCGCGGCAGAGGTAGCCGGCGCCCTCCTGGTTCGCCGGCTCCAGCGCCGCGACCAGCTTCTCCGCTAGCTTGGGCTCGCCCAGCGCTTCGGTCAGCCATTCGGTCAGCGTCCGCTGGCCCGTGGCGTGGCCGCCATGGTGCGCCAGCAGCGCCTCCTCGCCGCATTCCAGCGCCTCATCCAGGCTGCCGAGCTGGATCACGTCAGGCTTCAGGCCACCGGCGTCAGTCATCACATGGCGGATCTCGGGTGTCAGGCCGATGACGACATGGGCGATGCCGTGGCTGCGCAACCTTTCCTCGATTCTGAACAAGCTGGACCCGGCCGAGGAATCTATGCCGGGAACGGCGGTGAAATCGAAGATCATCATGCGCGGCGCCATTGCCGTGACCAGCGCGGCCATCCGTTCCTGCAGGCGATAGGCCTGGCCGAAGAAGACGAAGGTCGCCAGCTGCACGATCCTGACCTCGTGGCCATGCTCGGCGAGCAGCGCCATCTCCTCGGACGAGCGCACCACGGAGGAGGGGCGCTCATCGACGGTGAAATGGTGCTTGACGATGTCGACGCGGCTGACGCTGACGACGAAGATCAGGGAGCCGCCGATGATGCCGATCAGGAAGCCGATCAGCACGCCGAACCAGGCGGTCACCACCAGGATCACCGGCACCAGCAGCCACTCCAGGAAGGCCAGCCGCTTGCGTCCCGTGATGCACCAGCGCCAGACCAGCCG
>CAZNNJ010000091.1:0-11822 GCA_964574305.1 uncultured Rhodospirillales bacterium
GCAGTGGGAACGGTCGCATTCGGATGCCAGCTATTGCGGCAACTCGCTCAGCCAAGCGCGGTCTGACGTGACGGTGCGGTCGCGCTATTACCAATTCTATGCCGGCGCGGCCGACAAGACCGGCGGCGAGACCATCCCGCTGCCGGGCGGCTTCACCGCGATGACCTTCCGTGAGCCGCACGGCGTCGTCGGCGCCATCCTGCCTTGGAATTCCCCCACCCAGATGCTGGGCCGCACCTCGGCCCCGGCGCTGGCGATGGGCAACACGATGGTGGTGAAGCCGGCGGAGGATGCCTGCCTGTCGGCCATCCGCATCGCCGAGCTGGCGCTCGAAGCCGGGCTGCCGCCGGGCGTGCTCAACATCGTGACCGGGCTTGGCGAGGAGGCCGGGGCGGCCTTGGCATCGCATCCCGAGGTCAATTTCCTGACCTTCACCGGCTCGCCCGAGGTCGGCACGATCATCCAGAAGCTGGCGGCCGACAACCATGTCGCCGTGACGCTGGAGCTGGGCGGCAAGTCCCCGCAGATCGTCTTTGCCGATGCCGATCTCGATGCCGCGCTGCCGATCATCACCAGCGCCATCACCGTCAATAGCGGCCAGACCTGCGTCGCCGGCAGCCGCCTGCTGGTCGAGCGCTCGGCCTGGGACCGGGTGGTCGCCGCCTTCGCCGAGCGCTTCAACCGGCTGGTCACCGGGCCGCATTCCGGCGACTACGATTTCGGCGCGCTGATCAACGCCAAGCAGCGCGACCGGGTGAAGGGCTTCATCAGCCGCGCCAAGGCCGACGGCGTCGGCGTGCTGGCCGAGGGCAAGGTCGCGGGCGATGCCGCAGGCTCCGGCTACTACGTGCCGGCCGTCCTGTTCGGCCCGGTGCCGGTCGATCATGCGCTGGCCAAGCAAGAGGTCTTCGGCCCCTGCCTGTCGGCCATCCCCTTCGATGACGAGGCCGATGCGATCCGGCTGGCCAACGACACCGAATACGGCCTTGCCGCCGGCATCGGGACAAGCGTTGTCGGCCGGGCCATGCGCATGGCCGGCAAGGTCCGCTCCGGCAAGGTCTATATCAACGGCTACGGCGCCGGCGGCGGCGTGGAGCTGCCGTTCGGCGGCTTCAAGAACTCAGGCCACGGCCGCGAGAAAGGGCTGGAAGCGCTGAAGGAATTCTCGGCCACAAAGACCGTGATCATCAATCACGGGTAATCAACGCAGGTCGCGATGGTGGGCTTCGCTTTGCTCAGCACCACCCTACAATGCACCCGTAGGGTGGTGCTGAGCAAAGCGAAGCCCACCATCGCGCTTTTGCTGGAATGACAGAGAACAGGGAGCGGGGAAAGGATGGCCGAGTATCAGGCCGATTATATCGTCGTGGGCGCAGGGTCCGCCGGCTGTGTCGTGGCGGCGCGGCTCAGCGAGACTGGGGCCAAGGTGCTGCTTCTGGAGGCCGGGCCGCACGACTGGCATCCGATGATCCATATCCCGGCGGGGATTCTCAAGCTGCTGCACAACCCGCTGGTCAACTGGAACTACACCGCGGCGCCCGATCCGGCGACCGGCAACCGGCCGATCCATTGGCCGCGCGGCAAGGTGCTGGGAGGGTCGAGCTCGATAAACGGCATGTTCTATGTGCGCGGCAACCCGGCCGATTTCGACGGCTGGGCCCAGATGGGCTGCCGTGGCTGGACCTATGACGACGTGCTGCCGATGTTCCGCCGGTCGGAGCATTACGTTGCCGGCGGCGACCCCGAGTTCCGGGGCCAGGGCGGTCCGCTTAAGGTCGAGGATTACCGCACGATCCTGCCGCTGACCCATTACTTCGTAGAGGCGGCGCAGCAGGCCGGCTATCCGCTGACCCCGGACTATAACGGCAAAATGCAGGAGGGCGTGGGCTATGCCCAGATGACCCGCAAGGGCCGCTTCCGGGGCTCGACCGCGCAGACCTTCCTGCGTGCGGCCAGGGGCCGGGACAATCTTGAGGTGCTGACCGGCGCGCCGGCGACAAGGCTGCTGTTCGAGGGCAGGCGCTGCGTCGGCGTGGCGTTCAAACGCGGCGGGCAGGAGCAGCGGGCGCTGGCGGCGCGGGAAGTGATCCTGTCGGGCGGCTCGATCAACTCGCCGCAGCTGCTGCAGATTTCCGGCGTCGGCCCGGGCGAGCATCTGAAATCGATCGGGGTCGAGGTGGTGCATGACGCGCCCGGCGTCGGCAACAACCTGATCGACCATTACGCCGTGCGCATCACCCATCGGGTGAAGGACCTGATCTCGATCAACCAGCTGTCGCGCGGCGGTCGGCTGATGGCGGAGGCGATGAAGTTCGCCACCGTCGGCAAGGGGGCGCTCACCTTCGGCGTCACCAGCGCCACCATCTTCTGCCGAAGCCGCGAGGGGTTGGCGAGCCCGGACCTGCAACTGCTGTTCACGCCGGCCTCCTACGACCAGAACCGCTTCGGCGAGCTTGAGCGCAAGTCCGGCATGACCGTCGCCGTCTGCCCGACCCGGCCCGACAGCCGGGGCAGCATCATGGCGAAATCGGCCGATCCGTTCGAATATCCGGAGCTCAAGCCGGCTTACCTCACGGCCGAGAGCGACCTCGCGGTTACGCTCTTGGGTATCAAGAAGGTCCGCCACATCTTCAGCCAGCCGGCTCTGGCGCGGCACAGCCTGGGCGAGACCCTGCCGACCGACGCGGTCGCGACCGACGAGCAGCTGATGGATTTCAGCCGGGTCGGCGGCACCAGCCTCTATCACCAAGTTGGCACCTGCCGCATGGGCGAGGACCCGGGCGCGGTGGTCGATTCGCGGCTTCGCGTGCGTGGGCTGGAGGGGCTGCGCGTCGTCGACGCCTCGATCATGCCGACGCTGACCACCGGCAATACCAACGCGCCCTCAATTATGATCGGGGAGAAGGGCGCGGCGATGATCCGCGAGGATGCGCGGGGGTAACCCTTACCGTCATTGCGAGCGAAGCGAAGCAATCCAGAGCCTCATCGATTGGTGCTGGGCTAACGGCTCTGGATTGCTTCGTCGCTGCGCTTCTCGCAATGACGAGGTTTAGAGAGCGCTCGCCATGTAGATTGCTGGGAATAGTTCCCCACTGTACGCTGTCCGAAAATAACTGACCGAGTCACGATGTAGCAGGGAGGTGCAGGTGGCGTCGTTCTTCGACCGCAGCAGCCAGATCGCGGGTCCCGGTTTCAGCCGCTGGCTCGTCCCTCCCGCCGCCCTCGCCATCCATCTCTGCATCGGGCAGGCCTATGCCTTCTCGGTCTTTAACCTGCCGATGACCAAGCTGACCGGCATCACCCAGTCGGCGCCGGACGATTGGAAGCTGACTCAACTCGGCTGGATATTCTCGATCGCCATCGCCTTTCTTGGCATTTCCGCCGCCGTTTTCGGCCGCTGGGTCGAAAGCGGTGGGCCTCGGCGGGCCATGTTCGTGTCGGCCTGCTGCTTCGCGGGTGGGTTCCTTATCTCGGCGCTTGGGGTCCAGCTTCACAAGATCTGGATCGTCTATCTCGGCTATGGCGTACTTGGCGGCATCGGGCTCGGCATCGGTTACATCTCGCCGGTCTCGACGCTCATCAAATGGTTCCCGGACCGGCCAGGCATGGCGACTGGCATGGCGATCATGGGCTTCGGCGGTGGCGCGATGATCGGTTCCCCTTTGGCGGTGATGCTCATGAAGCATTTCACGGCGCCGGCTTCGCTCGGTGTCGCCGAAACCTTCGTCGCCATGGGCGTGATCTACTTCATCATCATGATGTTCGGCGTCGTCACCGTCCGCCTGCCGGCGGAGGGCTGGGCGCCGGAAGGGTTCGTACCACGGGCGGTGGCGGGCGGTCTGATCTCGGTCGGCAATGTGGAGGTCGATACCGCGATCAAGACGCGGCAGTTCTGGCTGCTGTGGCTGGTCCTGTGCATGAACGTCACCGCCGGTATCGGCGTGCTGGGCCAGGCCTCGGCGATGATCCAGGAGATGTTCCCCGGCCGCGTGACCGCCGTCGCGGCCGCCGGCTTCGTCGGGCTGCTCAGCATTTTCAACATGGCTGGGCGTTTCATCTGGTCGTCGACGTCCGACTATATCGGCCGGCGCAACACTTACATGATCTTCTTCACCCTGGGGATCGTGCTCTACGCGGCAGTGCCGACGACCGGCCATATCGGCTCGGTTGCCTTGTTCGTCGCCGCCTATGCCGTCATCCTCAGCATGTATGGCGGTGGGTTCGCGACCATTCCGGCTTATCTCAAGGATGTGTTCGGCACCATGCATGTCGGGGCCATCCATGGGCGGCTGTTGACCGCCTGGTCGGTGGCGGGCGTGCTGGGGCCGGTGCTGGTCAATTACATCCGCGACTATCAGCTGGCCCAGGGTGTCGCCAAGGCCGACGCCTATACCGTCACAATGTATCTGATGGGGGTGCTGCTCGGTGTCGGCTTCGTCGCCAACTGGCTGATGAACCCCGTCGACAGCCGCTATTATTACCGGGACGAGCCGCTCAAGGCGTGAGGGAGGGGACCATGACCGAGAAAGCAGCCAAGACCTCGCCGGCGCTGATCCTGCTCGCCTGGGCGATCGTCGGCATTCCCTGGCTGTGGGGTTTCACCCAGACGCTGCAGAACGCGCTGAAGCTGTTCCAATAACGCCGGTCAGGCGACCGGAGGGATGATTCCCAGCTCCTGATAGCGCCGCATATATTTGCGGATCATGTCGGCCGTATCGATGCAGCCGTGGAAACCGGCCTGCCGGATCTTGATCGTGCTGGCGAGGCCATAGCGCACGACATCCGCCGCCGCGATCGGCGCGGTCCATGAACCGCCGACCTCCAGCGATTCGCCGAACAGCTGTTTGAGGTCCTCCGGCGCCCGGAGCCCGTATTTGCGGACCATGCCGGGCCACAGCGGCAGCAGCTTTTCCAGTTCGGCGATGATCTGGAAATCCTCGGGCGGTCCCAGCTCCATCTTCAGACTCTCGGCGACGATGGGGAAGGCGTCGTGCAGCGAGAAGGCGTCGCCGTTGGTGATGTTGAAGATTTCGTTGTGCGCGTTGGGCGATTCCATCGCCCAACGCAGGCTCTCGGCGATCAGGTCGGCATCGGCGACGTCGGTCAGCATGCTAGCCCCGGTCGGCTGGGGCAGGGGCAGCCCGGCCTCTTTGCGCAAGGCGGCGAAGATGCCCAGCACGAGATAGGAGTTCATGTTGGAGCCGACCGCGTCGCCGGCGATCATCGCCGTGCGTAGCACGGTCCAGGACCAGGCCTGCCCGGCCTGCTTGGCCCGGATATAATCTTCCTGGTGGTAATAGAAATTCTCGTGCGGAATGCGCGGCAGGCTTTCCACGAACGGGATTGGCATGATCCGGTCCCAGAGGTGCGACCCGTAGGCCTTCATCCCATGCACCAGCGAGATGTGCCGGAAGTCCTGCGCCACCGCGGCCAGCGGATCGAACAGGTTGGTCAGCATCTTGAGGTTCTTGCCGGCCTGGACCGGGTCCTGCCAGCCGGCAACCATATTGCCTTCCTGCTCATTGACCGCGCAGTAGGCGATGTGGGTGACATCGGCCATCGCGCCGAACACCTCGCGGCATTGCGCCTCGTTGAGGAGGTCGACCGGGATATGCCTGGCCTTGCCCAGCGGCACGAACGGCGCCCGCCGCGACACCGCCACCACCTCCCAATCCGGCGCCCCCGAGAACAGCTTCACCGCCGCCGTGCCGACGAGGCCGGATGCGCCGACGATCAGGATTTTCTTCCCGGCCATGAGTTACTCCAGTTCCTTAAGTGGTGGAGGCTCTTAGCACAGGCGGCCGACTTGCCGACTGGAAATCCACATGGGTCGCAAAGATGGTGTCGACATCCAATATGAAGTAAACTAACTCTGCTTAGTCCACTTCGAGGCATACATGCGGACGGTTAATATCCATGAGGCCAAGACCCAGCTGTCGCGTTTGGTCGATCAGGCGGCGAAGGGAGAACCATTCGTGATCGCCAAGGCCGGGAAGCCGCTGGTGAAAGTAGTCCCCGTCGACGCGCCGTCTAGGAGTCGCCGCATCGGTTTTATGGAGGGCCAGTTCGAGATACCCGAGGACTTCGACCACATGTTCGAGGCTGAGATCGAGGCGATGTTTTCCGGTGAGGAGCAGTCCGGCGACTGATGAAGCTGCTGCTCGATACACATTTCCTGCTTTGGGTAGCAATTCAGCCTAAGCGACTGTCGGCAATCGCTCGGGCGTTGTTCGAAGACACGAATAATCATCTGTTGTTCAGTGTGGCGAGCATCTGGGAGGTCGCAATCAAAAGCGCGCTCGGCCGACCGGATTTCCCCTGCGACCCGACCCTTCTCAGGAGAGGCTTGCTGGATAACGGCTATGAGGAACTGCCGGTGATCGGCACGCATGCGATTGCAGTCAGCAGTCTGCCACTCATCCATAAGGACCCATTCGACCGGATACTCGTTGCTCAAGCGGTTTGCGAAGGTATTACCTTGGTCACGGCTGATCCGCGCATTGCTCAGTATAGTGGGCCGATCCGAAAGCTATAGTTCTAGCCCCGCACCTTCCGCACGACGTCGGTCGTGCCGTCGATCAGGAAGTTGCGGTAGGTGCGGCGGCTGACGCGCCAGCCTTTATCGGTGCGGGTCCACTGGTCGTCATATTCGCCCCAGCAGGTGTAATGCTCGCCGGCGCAGCGGTTGATGCCTTCGTGGACGGCGTAGAAATGCGCCTTGGAGGTCGCGCTGTCGCCGTCGACCATGACGCGGAAATTGCAGACATAGTGGTGGGTCGCGCCGCAGTCCGAGCCTGGGCCCATGCCGCGCGTTACGTGGGCGATAAGCGGGGCCAGGCCCTCCTGGACCTTGCCGTTGGTCGAGCGGTAGTCGCCGATGCAGTCCTGGGTGAAGACCTGGTCCAGCCGGTCGAACGCCTTCTGGTCGATGAGATCGCAATAGCGGATATAGACCTGCTCGATCGCGTGCTCGTCCGCCAGATAGGCGGCGAAATCGGTGCTCATGCCTCTTCCTCGATCATGGTCTGGGCGATGGCCTTGGCCCCGCCATTGATCTGTGAGGCGGCGTAGTGGCCGAGCGCCACCGCCAGCACGCAGAGCACGACCGAAGCCACGATATTGATCCCCGCCCGGAACGGCGCGCCGGCGCGCAGCAGGTCCAGGGTCTGCAGGCTGAAGGACGAGAAGGTGGTGAAGCCGCCGCAGATGCCGACCATTACGAACAGCCGCAGATTGTCGTGCGCCGGAAACCGGCCGTGGGCGAGGGTCAGTGTGCCGAAGAAGCCGATGATGAACGAGCCTACGATATTGATGACGATCGTGCCCCAGGGCAGGTCCTGGCTGATCGGCAGGGCCGCGAGCCCGATCAGATAGCGGCCCAGCGTGCCGACGGCGCCGCCCAGCATCACGATCAGGCAGGTGGTCAGGGACATGTGTCTTCAGGCCTCCGCCGGCAACTCGGTGTGTTCGACCCAGTCGACGATCAGCTCTCGCTTGGCGAAACGCCAGACGCCAGCCTGCCGCACGAAGCTGTCCTGGTAACGGATACCCATATCCATCCGCTTCCGGCAGCCGTCGGTGGTGTTCAGCATGTGCATCGCCACTGAGTAGGTCTCGCCCTGCGCCGTGTCGCCGTCGATGACGGCCGTCTGATTGCGGACGGTATGGAGCGTGGCGCCGTAGAGCGTGTTCAGCCGGGCGATGATCCCGCGCAGCTTGTCATGCCCGTGCCACACGGAGCCGGGCCGCGCGATGATGCCGTCCTCGGTAAACACCGAGACCAGGACATCCGCATCGCGCCGGTCCACCGCCCGAGCGTAACGGTAGGCCAGCTGGAGCAAGGCGCTTTCGTCGGCGATGGTGTCGGTCACCGCAGGCTGTCTCGCCATGCCGCCAGCTTGGCGAAGAACGCCGGCAGTTCCGCCCCCGTCTTGCACCAGGCCGAGACGATGAACTCCAGCACATCGGCGCCGGCCTCGACCACCGCCTTGGAGGAAGCGAGCACCGCGTCGAGATCGCTCCCCGCGGCAGGGCGGATGCCGACGCGGATCTTGGCATCCATGGGGTTGCGCCCCCGGGCGGCGAAGGCATCGCGCAGCACCTTGATATGCCCGGCCAGAACCACCGGATCGCGCTCCATCGGAATCCAGCCGTCGCCATATTCGGCGATGCGGGCGAAGTTCTTCTCAGTGGGCGCCAAGCCGAACCAGAGAGGGATGCCGTCCGGCTGAACCGGGCGCGGGAAGGCATGGATCTTGTCGAAGTTGACCGTCGTGCCGTGGAAGCTGGCCGGCGCCTCAGACCATAGCAGCTTGCAAACCGCGATCTGCTCGTCGAACTGCTTGTAGCGCGTCTCCCATGGCAGGCCGGATGCGTCGTATTCCTCCTTCTGCCAGCCGATGCCGAGCCCGATTGTGACCCGCCCGTGCGACATGACGTCGAGCGTCGCCAATTGCTTGGCGAGCAGCACCGCTGGGCGCAACGGGGAAATCAGGACGCCGGTCGACAGGCGGATGGTCTTCGTCGCGCTGGCTATCGACGCCAGCACGACCATCGGCTCGAACCATGGATAATCCAGCGGCAACGGGAATGCGCCGTATGGATACTTCTCCAGATGTTCGCCCATCACGACGTGATCGGTGATGCTCAGCATATCGATCCCGGCGTCTTCTGCCTGGCGCGCGACATCGACCACGTTCGCAAAATCGCCGCCTATCAGCCGCTCGATCCCGAGAAGGCCGATCGATATCTTCACCATGCCGCTGCTCCGATTGTCTTCTGCGTTGTCAGTTCAGATTGAACATCTTGCCGGGGTTCATGATGTTCTGCGGGTCGATCGAGCGTTTCAGCAGCTTCATCAGGTCGAGCGCCTTGCCATGCTCCGTGTCGAGGAAGCGCATCTTGTAGCTGCCGACGCCATGCTCGCCGGTACATGTGCCGCCCATGGCGATGGCGCGGTTCACCAGCCGGTCGTTCAGCCGCTCGACCTCGGCGATGTCCTTCGGATCGTCGCGGTCGATCAAGAGCACCATGTGGAAATTGCCGTCGCCGACATGGCCCAGGATCGGCGCCTTGAGCCAGGTCGTCTCCAGGTCCTTCTTGGTTTCGGCAATGCATTCGGCAAGGCGGGAGATCGGGACGCAGACATCGGTCGGAAAGGCCTGCCGGCCGGGCTGCAGCGCCAGGATCGCCCACAGCGAATCGTGCCGCGCCTGCCACAGCCTGTTGCGCTCCTCGGCGACGGTTGCCCATTGGAAGTTCTTGCCGCCATGCTCGCCGGCGATGGCCTGGACCATCTCGGCCTGCTCCACCACCCCGGCCTCGGTGCCGGTGAATTCCAGGAGCAGGGTCGGCTCGACCGGGTAGTTCAGCTTCGAGTAGCGGTTCAGCGCGTCCATCTGCGTGTCGTCCATCAGCTCGATGCGCGCCACGGGCACGCCGGACTGGATGGTCTGGATCACCGTGTTCACCGCCCCGTCCAGGTCGGCGAAATTGCAGATGGCGGACGAGGTTGCCTCCGGTATGCCATAGAGGCGCAGCGTGATCTCGGTGAAGATGCCGAGCGTCCCTTCCGAGCCGACGAACAGCCGCGTCAGGTCGTAGCCGGCTGAGGATTTCCGCGCCCGCCCGCCGGTATGGATGATGTCGCCGTTGGGCAGCACCACGGTCAGCGCCAGCACATTCTCCCGCATCGTGCCATAGCGCACGGCGTTGGTGCCTGATGCCCGGGTCGCGGTCATGCCGCCGAGCGAGGCGTCGGCGCCGGGATCGATCGGGAACATGAGGCCGGTATCGCGTAGCCAGGTGTTGAGCTGCTTGCGGGTCACGCCGGGCTGGACGGTGACGTCCATGTCCTCGGCATGGACCTCGACGATCTGGTTCATCTCCGACAGGTCGATGGTGATGCCGCCCTGCAGCGCGCTGATATGGCCCTCCATCGAGCTGCCGACGCCGAACGGGATGATCGGCGTGCTGGTCGCGGCGCAGATCTTGACGATGGCCGAGACCTCCTCGGTCGAATGGGCATAGACCACGGCATCGGGCGGCAGCGGCGGGTGCCAGCTGGCATCGGCGCCATGGTGCTGGCGCACGGCCATCGCGGTCGACAGCCGGTCGCCGACCAGGGCCCGGATCTGGGTGATGGCGGATTCGAGATCGGCCGGGCGGGTCATGTCGTTCATGGGGCGGCCTCCGAGGCGCGGGGCAGGGCGATGCCGGTAGCCTCGGCCGGCTCATCGCTGATGGTTTCGAGGGAAAGGCCCGTGGTCTTCATGCCGAAGGCGAATGCGATGGCGGCGGTCACCACCCAGGCCCCGGCGATATAGGCGAACACGGTCTGGTAGCCGAAGGCAGCGAACAGCGCGGAGATGACGAACGGGTTGATGACATTGGCCAGCCGCCCGACACCGTAGGCCAGGCCGGTGCCGCTGTTGCGCACGTCGGTCGGGAACTGCTCGGGCGTATAGGAAAAGGCGAGCGCGGAGAACGTGTCCATCATCGTCGCCGCCAGGAAACCGAAGATCACAATCGCCACCGGCGTGAGGCTGAGGCCGTAGAGCAGGCCGAACAGCGCAATGGCGAGCGCCACCCCGACGATCGAATATTTCCGTTCCCACCGCTCCGACAGGAACACGGCGAACAGGGCACCGGGGAGCGCGCCCAGATTGATCAGCGTGATGTAGTTCAGACTGTGCACCATCTCGAAGCCCTGGCGCGCCAGCAGGGTCGGGACCCAGGACATGAAGCCGTAAAAGCCTATGGTCTGGAAGAACCAGATGGCGCAGAGCGAGACGGTCGGGCGGATATGGGCCGGGCTGAACAGTGCCGACCAGCCCAGCGGCGGTGTTGCCGGCTTGGGCGGTTGCGGCCGGACCTCGGGCAGCTTGCCGTTGGTGCGCTCGACCTCCGCCTCGATCCGGCGGAGCGACGCCTGGGCCTCCTCCTGGCGTCCGGCGCGCAGCAGCCAGCGCGGCGATTCGTTCATCCGCCGGGCGACGATCAGGAAGGGCAGGCCGAAGGCGCCCCAGACGAAGATCCAGCGCCAGCCGTTCTCGCCCAGCGGGATCACCAGCCGTGCCACCCAGCTGGTCACCGTGATGCCCATCAGCGCGATCACCATCGCCCAGCTCTGCCAGCGCCCGCGCACCGCGGCGGGGTAGAGTTCAGCGATATAGGTGATGACGCTGACCGTGGCCGAGGCGATGCCGAGCCCAGTCAGGAAGCGCAGCGCTACAAGCATCGGTACCGTCGAGACGAAGCCGTTGGCGAGCGAGAAGAAGGAGAAGGTGGCGGTGAACAGCATCATCGCCCGGATGCGGCCGATCCGGTCGGCCAATATGCCGCCGAGCGTCCCGCCGATCGCCATGCCCAGGAAACCTGCGGCAGTGGCGAGCGCGATCTGGCCGTTGGTGATGCCCCAATATTTGATCAGGGCCGGGGTGGCGTTGGTAAAGGTGAAGATGTCGCCGACATCGAAGAACAGCGGCACGGCGAGGATGAACAGCAACCGCCGATGCATCGGCGATATCGGCAGTCTGTCGATCCGGGCCGCGATCGTCTGATCGTTCATGCCGGCTGTTTCCCCTCGTACTCCCTGGTCCGGCATTAAGCCGGGCTCAGCGAACCCTATACGGCTCAACTCCAAACGGCAAAAGGGGCAAAAGAAAACGGGCTCTCCTGGTTGGGAGAGCCCGCTTCCTGTCTTGGATCGTTCGCAGCCGGATCAGTATCCAGGCGGCGGAGGCGGCGGCACATAGCTAGGCTGCTGCCGCGGCGGCGGTGGCGTCGTGGCCACACCGGCTGCCGCGCCGACGGCGCCGCCC
>CAZNNJ010000092.1:0-1533 GCA_964574305.1 uncultured Rhodospirillales bacterium
TCAGGCCGCAATCGCCCTGCGGGCCGCCGATGACGAAGCGGCCGGTCGGGTTGACGTAGAACTGGGCCTCCTCGCACATCCAGCCTTCCGGCAGGGTCTTCAGCACGTGCGGGCGGACGATCTCGCGGATCTCCTCCTGGTCGACGCCTTCGTCATGCTGGGTCGAGACGACCACCGAGGTGGCGCAGACCGGCTTGCCGTTCTCATAGCGCAGCGTGACCTGGCTCTTGGCATCGGGGCCGAGGCCGGACTTGGGGTCGGAATGGCGCGTCTTGGCGAGCGCGCTCAGGATGCCATGGGAATAGAAGATCGGCGCCGGCATCAGCGCTTCGGTCTCGCGGCAGGCATAGCCGAACATGATGCCCTGGTCGCCCGCGCCCTCATCCTTGTTGCCGGCGGCGTCGACGCCGACGGCGATATCGACCGACTGGGCATGCAGCAGGATTTCGATATCGGCGGTCCTCCAGCTGAAGCCATCCTGGTCGTAGCCGATATCCTTGATCGCCTCGCGCGTGGCCTGTTCCAGCATCTCGGTGGTGATCGAGGAGGGGCCGCGCACCTCGCCGGCGATCACGACCTTGTTGGTGGTGGCCAGCGTCTCGCAGGCGACACGCGCATCGGGCTGGGCGCCCAGGAAGATATCGACGACAGTGTCGGAAATCCGGTCGCAAACCTTGTCCGGGTGGCCCTCGCCTACGGATTCGCTGGTGAAAAGATAATTGGACAAGGCCACATCGGTCTCCGAGAAAAGTTGAACAGGGCAGGATTAAAGTTGCGGAATTGCTCTGTCCAGCCCCCGAGAGTCAGGCTAGCTGGGCGAGTAATTCGCCAGTGCCTTCGCGAGGTCGAACAATTTGCGCCGCAGATTGGCGTTGGGAATGCGGTAGTAGGTGCGGACAAGTTCCAGCGTTTCGCGCTTTGCCATCGGATCCTGCTCCGACACCGCGCCTACGGGTTCCGGCGCGCCGGAGGGCGGCTGGTAGTCCTCGGCGATCACGCTCTCGACCGGCATGTCGTCGAAGAAGAACTGCACCGGCACATCCAGCACGCGCGACATGTCGAACAGCCGGCTGGCGCCGATGCGGTTGGCGCCGCGTTCGTATTTCTGGATTTGCTGAAAGGTCAGCCCGACGGCGTTGCCGAGCTTTTCCTGGCTCATGCCCAGCAAGGTGCGGCGCAGCCTGACCCGGGAGCCGACATGGAGATCGACTGGGCTGGGCGCGTCGATTTTCGGACGCCCGCCGCGGCGCTTTGCGTCTCTGACCTTTGCCTGCATCTATCCGCTCGCACGTTTCGGGGCGGTCTCATAACACGGCCCATCGGGCGGTAATAGGCGCGGGGGTTGCGATATCGGGCCGCGTCAGGCCGGCTTGCGTCGCCCCAGGATGAAGCCCATGGCCGCCAGCACGGCCGCCATGGCGAAGAACGGCCCGTCCCCGACCCTGGCATAAAACGTCCCGGCCATCGGCTTGGGCAAGTTGGCCCCGCACAACCCGATCCCGCCCAGCCCCAGCCCGCGCCTGATCCCGCCAC
>CAZNNJ010000092.1:1543-11817 GCA_964574305.1 uncultured Rhodospirillales bacterium
GCCGTGATCCGGCCATAGGGGTCGACGACACCGGAAATCCCGTCATTGGCAGCATTGGCCAGCGGCAGGCCTTCCTCGACCGAGCGCACCCGCATCATCGCGAAATGCTGATAGGGACCGGCGCTGAGACCGAACCAGGCATCGTTGGTCACGTCGAGCAGCCAGTCCGGCCGGTTGCCGGGTTCGACCACGTCACCCGGGAAGATCACCTCATAGCAGATCAGCATTCCCACCGGCGGCAGGCCGGGCAGGCGGATCGTCCTGGGGCCAGGGCCCGGCGTCGGCTCGATATCGCCGACCGCCACCGCTTTGATCAGCGGCAGGTATTTGCCGAGCGGCATATATTCGCCGAACGGCACGTAGTGGAACTTGTCGTAGGTCGCCAGGATGCCGCCCTCCGGGTTCAGCACCTGGATGCTGTCGCGGAAACTGGGCGGGTCCTGGTCGGTCAGGTCGCGGTCGATGCCGGTGATCAGAAGCTGCCCGGGCTTCAGGATCGAGCCGATGATCTTGGCGTTCTCAGGGTGCTTCTCCAGTGGGAACGGCTCCGCCGCCTCGGACCAGACGATCGCGGTCGGCGGCTTGTCGGCCGGTTTCAGCGCCAGCTGGATATGCTGGCGCAGATTGTCGGCGAAGCGGCCCTCGACCCATTTCAGGCTCTGAGCAATGCTGGGCTGCACGAGGCGCAGCCGCACATCCGGCACTGTCGGCATCGGGCCCGAGGGCAGGCGGACGGCGCCGAAGATCGCCGCGAGCAGAACGATGGCGAGGCCCGCGACGGCGGCGCGCCGTCCCTGTGCCGGTGCCGAGAACGGGCTGCCGAGCAGCGCCGCCAGCGCCGGGGCCAGCATGACGAGCAGCGTCACGGCATAGATGCCGCCGACGGAGGCGATCTGGATCAGCCAGGGGAATTCGGTCCAGGCATAGCCCGGCAGGTTCCAGGGAAAGCCGGTCAACGCGTGGCCATAGACCCACCAGGCCAGGCTCCACATCCCGGCCAGCGCCAAAATGCGCGCGAGAGGTTGCTCACGCGGGACCGTCCAGGCGATGGCCGTGCCGATGCCGAAATAGATCGACAGGCCGAAGGCCAGGCCGCTGCTCGCGAAGGGCACCAGCCACCAATATTGGTCGATGGCGACGAACAGGGCGAAGGTCAGCCAATAGAGGCTGAAGGCGAGGAAGCCGAAGCTGAACAGCCAGCCGACCCACAGCGCCCCTTTCCAGGTCTGGACCCCGTCCAGCAGCCAGACCAGCACCGGAAAGGCGATCCACAGCACCGGAGCCAAGTCCGCCGGCGGCAGCGACAACGAGCCGACGATCCCGGCGGCGATCGCCATCAGGTTGCGGCGCCAGCCGGTCAGGCGGCGGAAAGCATCGGCCAATCGCACGATGGGCCGGTTGTCCGGGGCGTCTGGGGTCATTTGGAGGCTGGCGGCGGTGGCGGATTGCGGACGCGGATACGCTTGATGCGGCGGGGATCGGCATCGATGATCTCGAATTCCAGGCCCGAAGAGGGATGGGTCAGAAGCTCGCCCCGGCTCGGCACCCGGCCGGCCAGCGAGAAGACCAGTCCGCCCAGCGTGTCGACCTCGTCGCGCTCGTCCTGCTCCAGCACCTCGCCGACCCGCGCCTCGAAATCCTCGATCGGCACGCGGGCGTCGGCCAGCAGGGAGCCGTCGGCCTTGTCGACCATCGTCGCGGTCTGGATGCGGTCGTGCTCGTCGGTGATCTCGCCGACGATGCCCTCGACCAGATCCTCGATCGTGATCAGCCCGTCGATGCCGCCGAACTCGTCGATCACCAGCGCCATATGCTGGTGGTTTTTCCGCATGTCGAGCAGCAGGTCCAGCACGCGGATCGACGGAGCGACGATCGAAACCGGGCGGACGATGGCCTCCAGCGAGAATTCCCCGCCCCCGGCGATCGAGGCCAGAACGTCCTTGATATGGACGATGCCGATCACCTCATCCAGCGTGTCGCGATAGACCGGCAGGCGGCTGTGCGACTTATCGACCAGCAGGCGGAGCAGGGCGTCCCGCTCAGTGTCGGATTCGACGGCGACGATATCCGCGCGCGGCACCATCAGTTCTGAGATCGGCTGATCGCGGATTTCCTGGATATTCTCGATCAGCTCGCGTTCGTGCGACTGTTCCGCTTCGGGCGTCGCGGCGTCGTCGTCGCCCGGCTGGGCCTGCGCCTCCCGGCGGCCGTTCTGGCTTGCGCGGAACAGGTCGAGCAGGCCGCTCATGGCACATCTCCGCTGGTGGCATAGGGATCGGGGATGCCGAGGCCGGCCAGGAGCTTCACCTCCGCCGCTTCCATCGCCTCAGCCTCGGCCTCCTCTTCATGGTCGTGGCCGATCAGGTGCAGGGCGGCATGAACCGCGAGATGGACGACATGGTGCTCCAGCAGCTTGCCATCCCGTTCGGCCTCGGCCTTCATCGTGTCAAAGCTCATGACGATGTCGCCGATCAGCCAGGGGAAATCGGGATCGTCGACCGGGGCCGGATCGCCCATGGGGAAGGACAGGACGTTGGTCGGCTTGTCGCGTCCGCGCCAGTCCCGGTTCAGTCCCTGAATGGTGCCGTCGTCCACCAGCCGCACGCCCACCTCGATGGTCCGGGACCTATCGTCCACGCCGGCCAGCGCCAGCGCGATCGCGTTTTCCAGAAGGGCCGCGACATTGGGCAGCGCCGGGGTCCAGCGCGGGTCTTCGATTTCGAGCGCCAGGCTCAGCTTAGTTCGGTCGCTCATTTCGCCGGTCGCCCGGTCGCCTTGGCGTAAGCGCGGATGATGCGTGCGACCAACGGCAGGCGGACCACGTCTGAATCATTGAACTCGACGATGCTGACGCCCTCGACGTCCTTCAGGATCTCGATCGCGTCAAGCAAGCCCGAGCGCACGCCGCCGGGCAGGTCGATCTGGCCGGGATCGCCGGTCACCACCATGCGGCTGCCCTCGCCCAGCCGGGTCAGCGCCATCTTCATCTGCACGGTGGTGGTGTTCTGCGCCTCGTCCAGGGTGACGAAGCAATGGGCCAGCCTCCGCCCACGCATGAAGGCGGGCGGCGCTGCCTCGATCAGGCGCCCTTCGATCCGTTTCGCGACCTGCTCCGGCGTGATCAGTTCGTTCAGCGCGTCATAGATCGGGCGGAGATACGGATCGATCTTCTCGCGCAGATCGCCGGGCAGGAAGCCCAGCCGTTCCCCGGCCTCGATCGCGGGACGTGAGATGACGATCCGGTCGACCTCGCCGTTCTGCAGTGCCGCCACCGCTTGGGCGACCGCCAGATAGGTCTTGCCGGTCCCCGCCGGGCCGGTGCCGATCACCAGCTCGGACTCCGTCATGGCGCGCAGATAGGCGCCCTGGGTCGGGGTGCGGGCGGCGATCGTCTTGCGCCTTGTGCGGATGACCTGAACGTCGGCCCGGTGGTCGGACGAGGGCGCTTCGGCATGGGGCTTCAGCCTCAGCACCGCGTCGATCTCGGCTGGGCCCACCGGCTCATCGCTCGCCGCTCGGCGCCAGAGCTCGGTGAGGACCGAGCGCGCGGCCTCCGCCGATCCGGCCGGGCCGGCGATGCTGACGATGTTGCCGCGGGTCGCGAGCTTCACGCCGAGCTGGCGCTCGATCCTTGTCAGGTTCGCATTGTGCTCGCCGAACAGCAGCGGCAGTCGACGATTGTCGTCGAATGCGATTTCGATCGGGCGGCCGGCCGGCGGGCTCAAGCAACCATCCCGTGCTGCTCTGTTTCGACTTCGCCTTCCAGGCTCAGCGCCCGCCCGTCGGCGATCCTGACCGGCACGATCTGGCCCAGCAGATGGCTGGGCGCGGCGGCATGGACCGACTGCATATGCGGGCTGCGGCCGTGCAGCTGGCCCGGCCGCGAGCCGGAACGGTCGAACAGCACCGGCACCACCTGGCCGACCGAGGCTCGGTTGAAGCGGATCTGGCCTTCGAGGATCGCGGCCTGCAGCCGGGCGAGACGATCGGACTTCACCGCCTCGGGCACGGCATCGTCGGCGGTCGAGGCCGGGGTGCCGGGGCGGGGGCTGTATTTGAAGGAATAGGCCTGGGCGAAGGCGACCGTGCGGACCAGCTCCAGCGTCGCCGCGAAATCGGTCTCGGTCTCGCCGGGATAGCCGACGATGAAGTCGCTCGACAGCGCGATGTCCGGCCGGGCTGCGCGCAGCCGTTCGATCACCGCCAGGTATTGGGCGGCGGTGTGCTTGCGGTTCATCCGCGCCAGGATGCGGTCCGACCCGCTCTGCACCGGCAGGTGCAGGAACGGCATCAGCGCCGGCACCTCGGCATGGGCGGCGATCAGTTCGTCGTCCATGTCGTGGGGATGGGAGGTGGTATAGCGGATGCGCTCGACGCCCGGGATCTCGGCGACCGCGCGGATCAAGCGGCCCAGCGACCAGACCGTGCCGTCAGCCGCCGCCCCGTGATAGGCGTTGACGTTCTGGCCCAGCAGGGTCAGCTCGCGCACGCCGCTGGCCGCCAGCCGCCGCGCCTCGATCAGCACATCGCCGGGTGGCCGCGAATATTCGGCGCCGCGCGTATAGGGCACGACGCAGAAGCTGCAGAACTTGTCGCAGCCTTCCTGGATGGTGAGGAAGGCCGAGACGCCGCGCGGCGCCGCTTCCTCCGGCAGGCTGTCGAATTTCGATTCGACCGGGAAATCGGTCATCAGAATCGGCTCGCCCTTGGCGCGGGCGGCGCGGGCCACCAGCTCCGGCAGCGACTGATAGCTTTGCGGGCCGACAACGATGTCGACATGGCGGGCGCGTGCCGCGATCACCGGGCCCTCGGCCTGGGCGACGCAGCCGGCGACCGCCAGGATCATGTCGCCGCCGGCTTCCGCCTTGGCCTGCTTGGCCGCCTTCAGCCGGCCAAGCTCCGAGAACAGCTTCTCCGTCGCCTTCTCACGGATATGGCAGGTATTCAGGATGACGATGTCCGCCCCTTCGGCCTCGTCGACCGGGCGATAGCCGAGCGGCGCCAGCAGATCGACCATCTTCTGGCCGTCATAGACATTCATCTGGCAGCCCCAGCTTTTGACATGGACCGTCTTCAGCTTGGTCTCATGTTCGGCGGCCGGGGGCAGGGCGTCAGGCGGCGGCGACAACGGCATCTCCTGCGATGGCCGGCTCGGCCGCCGGCTCATCGGCTGGCGCGCGGCCGGTCACGGCGCGAACCACCCCGCGCTCGACCGCGTCCTGACAGCGCCTGGTGATCGCCTTGCGGCTCATGCCGCCGGCCTTGAACGGCTGGTGGAATTCGACCTCGATCGTCAGCCGTCCGGCCTTCATCATGGTCCAGGCATGCGGTGCCAGCGGCATGTCGCCGTACCAGGCATAGATCGGGCGCAGCGCCCGGCCGAGCGGCATGCCGTCCATCCGGGTGGCGATGATCGAGACCGGCTGGATCGTGAGGTTCATGTCCGGCGGCGCCTGCTCGGCGACCGACAGCAGCGACGACTTGAAGGGCAGGATGCGGTTCCCGTCCGACGTCGTGCCCTCGGCGAACAGCACCAGGCTGTCGCCGGCCTTCAGCCGCTGGGCAATCTCGTCGCTGTGCTCGCTGACATTGGCCGGCTTGCGGTCGACGAAGACGCTCCGCTGCAGCTTCGCCAGCTGGCCGATCAGCGGCCAGCCGATCATGTCGGCCTTGGCGATGAAGGAACAGGAGAACAGCGAGCCCAGCACCAGAATGTCGAAATAAGACGAGTGGTTGGAGACGAACAAGGTCGGGTGGGTTGGCGAAGGCTTGCCGCGCACGACGATCTTCATGCCGAAAATCCGGCACGACCAGCCATGGTACCAGCGCGGCAGGTCGTCGGCATAGCGCAGGTTCAGCGCCAGCCCCAGGCTCTGGAAGGGCATCAGTGAAAGGGTCAGGGTGATGAAAGCGATCGTCCGAATCAGCCCGACCAAACGGGAACCGTTCATTCGTCGATGTCGCTCGTGGGCGCCGGCGCCTCACGTCCCAGTTGATAATGCTTGGCGTATTTGTCGGTGATCAGATCGGTCTTCACGATGATGCAGACATCGGTCGTGCGAAACTGCTCATCGATCACCGCGCCGTCGCCGATGAAGCCGCCAAAGCGCAGATAGGCCTTCAGCAGCGGCGGCACCTCGAACAGGGCCGTCGTCGGGTCGATTGTGTGGGGCGAACCGCGCCGCATCTCGATATAGCGCTCGGGGCGCGCGACCGGCCGCAGCGCCGGCGGGGCCAGCCAGTAGTAATAGAGGTACGACAGAGTCGAGGCGAGCTTGTCGGGATCGGTCCCCGGCAGGCTGGCGCAACCGAACATCACCTCGATATTGTAGCGCGCGGCATAGGCCGAGATGCCGCGGAACAGCAGGGTGATCGCCCGGCCGCGATAGGCGGGGGCGACGCAGGCACGGCCCAGCTCCAGGATTTCGCCCGGATACTCGATCAGGCGGCTGATGTCGAACTCGCTCGCCGAATAGAAGCTGCCGCGCCGTGCCGCCATCTCCCGCCGGATCAGGCGGTAGGTGCCGACGACCGCGTCGTCCTCGGGCAGGTTATGGTCGATCACCAGCAGGTGGTCGCAGACCGTATCGTATTCGTCGAAATCGCGAAGCTCGGCCTCCATCGCCGGAGTCGGCTTGGCCGCCATCTCGCGATAGAAGATGTCGTAGCGCAGACGCTGTGCCGCTTCGATCTCGGCCAGGGTCTGCGCCAGACGAACCTCAAGGCTGCCCGACCGGATCGAACCCAGCCGGGTAAGGTCTGCGCTAACGTGCGACATGGGTGAGGCCCGCTTCAGCGGCTCCGCAGTGAGACTCGGATTTTGCGCGGTTCCAATAGCACAAACTACGCCGCATGACAGGGCGCTTTACAGGTGAACACTGTGGCGTGGTCGTCGGCATGGATCGCCCATCATACATCCCGGCGCGCGGAGTTTCCAGAAATCAGATGCCGTGCACGAGAATGAGAGCGTCCACGGTGCCCGCCGGCCCCCGGTAATAGTCGCGCCGCCTGCCCTCCTCGGCGAAGCCGAAGGCCCGGTAAAGCGCGATGGCGGCGGCATTGTCGACGGCGACTTCGAGGAAAAGCTTGTGCACGCCGGCTGCGGCCATGGCTTGGGTCGCGGCGGCGAGCAGGTGCCGTCCGACACCGCCGCGGCGGTGGGAGGGCAGGGTGCAGATGGTGAGGATTTCCGCTTCGTCCGCTGCCACCCGCCAGAGGACCAGCCCGGCCGGCTCCTCGCCGGCCAGCGCGAGCATGCCGGCCGTGCCCGGCATGGCGAGCAGTTCCGCGAAGGCATGCGCGTTCCAGGGCTCGTGAAAGCCGGAAGCGTCGTGCAGCGCCGCCGCGACCTCGGTCATCGCCAGATCCAGTGGGCGAAGGGCCAGCGGGCACAGAGAAGGCGTCATCGCACCTTGGCCGGAACGGCGTCCGGGGCGCGCAGATAGAAGGGCGCCGGCGGCGGGCCGACGGGCCGGCCTTCCGCCAATCGGGCCACGATCGTCGGATCGACCTGTGCCGCCCATGTCCCGGGCGGATTGGCGATCATGCCGGCCAGGTGCGGCGCGACCAGCCTGGCCGCGTCGCCGGTCAGGGTCAGCTCGCCGGGGCCGGCCCAGTCCGCCACTGCGTCCGGAGACAGCATCGCCGGTTCGGTCATCGCGGCGCCGTTGGTATCGAACATCTGCACGAACAGCTCTGCCCGTTTCGAGTCGACGGCGACCAGCAGGCGGTTGGCGACGTCCGCCGTCGCTGCGGCCATCGCCTCGAAAACGGTGATGCCGACAATCGGCTTGCCAGTGCTCAAGGCGAACCCGTGCGCCGCAGCCAGTGCGACACGGATGCCGGTGAAGGAGCCGGGGCCGATGGTGACGGCGAAGCGGTCGATATTGCCGAAAGCGAGGCCGGCGTCGGCCAGCAGGTCGCTCAGCATCGGGATCAGCAGCTGGGCATGGCCGCGCTCGGCCACGACGTTCCGAGTCGCCAGGGTCCGGCCGTCGGCCAGCAGCGCCGCGGCGCACCCTGCGCCGGCGCAATCGAAAGCGAGGATGCGCATCGGTCGGTGGGCAGGAATCCGCTCAGGCCGCGACGGCGCGGACCTCACGGACTTCCGGGATGTAGTAGCGCAGCATGTTCTCGATGCCGGCCTTGAGTGTCGCGGTCGAGCTCGGGCAGCCGGAGCAGGAGCCGTGCATATGCAGATAGACGACGCCGTCGTCGAAATCGTGGAAGACGATGTCCCCGCCATCCTGCGCCACTGCGGGGCGGACGCGGGTCTCGAGGATTTCCTTGATCTGGACGACGATCTCGCTGTCGGGCTCGCTGCTTGTCACGGCCTCGGTCTCCTCGACCGCCGGCAGGCCCGACGTATAGTGGTCCATGATCGCCGCCAGCACCGCCGGCTTGACGCTGAACCAATCGGCGTCGGCCGCCTTGGTGACCGAGATGAAATCGCTGCCCAGGAACACGCCGTCGACACCGCCGACCGCAAACAGGGCCTTCGCCAGCGGCGACCGGCTCGCGGAGCCTTCCGTCCGGAAATCGGCCGTGCCGGACGGCATCACGATCTGCCCCGGAATGAACTTGAGCGTGGACGGGTTCGGGGTGTCTTCAGTCTGGATGAACATGGCGCTGCCTTGCGTTACGGACGCGCGATTCTACACGCTATTGTCCTGATAGCACAGATGGGCCCTGCTCATGCGGGATCAAGCTTCAGCTTATGGCGTCGATCTGCTCGTGCGTCAGGTTGCCGGGCACGATGGTGACCGGCACGCGCAGCTTTGCCATGCCCTTGCTGGCCAGGAAGCTGATCAGCGGGCCCGGTCCCTCGGGGCCCGTGCCCGCGGCCAGCACCAGGATCGAGATCGACGGGTCGTTGGCCAGCAGCTCGATCAGCTCGTCCCGGGCCGAGCCCTCCTTGAGATAGATGACCGGCAGCTTGCCGGTTTCGTCCACCACGGTCTTGGCCAGCCGCTGCAGCAGCTGCTGCGCCTCCTGCTGCGCCTCCTCGCGCATCAGCGCCTCGACACTGGCGAGGCCGTGGCCCTCATGGGGCGGGATGACGCGCAGCAGCGCCACCCGGCCGCCGGTGCGCTGAGCGCGGCGGCTGGCGTAATAGAGCGCCACCGGCATCTCCGGGCTCTCGTCGACCACGACCATGAATATGCGTGGCATAACGGTTCGGTCCATGCTCACACCCTCCTGAAGATCGCGCCGGCGGCCCAGCCGGCGGCGATTGCGAAGATCAGGGCGCCGGTACCATACAGCGCCGCGTGATGATGGGCGACGACGAAGACTCCATTGGAAAAGCCGATCCGGCTGACGATCAGCGGCGTGGTCTGGGCCGAAACGACCTCGCCGCCCGACAACAGCAGGACCTCGACCGAATAGCTGCCGGTTGGCACGTTGGCCGGGAAGAACATGTCGGCGCGGAACAGATGCTCGCCCAGGAAGGTGACCGGGGCGACGGCGTCGCGATAGAGGTCGACCTTCTCCTGCGAATCGATCAGGGCGTTGCGGAAGATGGCGAGCTCTTCCGCCGGCAGCGGCTCGGTCGGCTGCAGCTTCACGTTCTCCAGCCCGATGGAATGCCGCGTCAGGTTCTCCGGCAAGGCGATGTCCTTCAGCGGCTTGGTAGCCGCCACGGCATAGAAGCTGGGCGCGTCATGGAAGATCGCGCTGGAGCCGTTGATCCAGACGCCAAGGATGTTTTCCTTGCGCCTGACCGTCATGTCGGTGGGCGGGCCGCGAACGATGATGGCGATGTCGCCCGGCTTGTCGGTCGAGCCGAACAGCACCAAGTTGGCGCCGACGAAACCGGTAGTGATGCCGATGACATGGCTCGACAGGTCGGCGGACAGGGTCTGGCCCTCGGCCCGCACTGTCGCCATGAGCATCAGAGCGGCTAAAGCCCAGGCCTTCATCAATTACCCATCGTGACGACCGAAAACAGGTTTTCGGGCTTGGTGAAGAGGTCGAAGGCAAGCTTGACGGCGACCACCAGCACGATGCTGGCATGGGCCAGGCGGGAATATTCCGGCTTGAGCAGGTGGCCCAGCCTCGTGCCGATCTGGGCGCCGATGACGCCGCCCACGATCAGCACCGCCGCCAGCACGACATCGACCGCATGGGTGGTGATCGCCTGCAGGAAGGTGGTGATGCCGGTGGTGAAGATGATCTGGAACAGCGAGGTGCCGGCCACCAGCCCGATCGGCATGCCCAGCAGATAGATCATCGCCGGCACCATGATGAACCCGCCGCCGATGCCCATGATCGCG
>CAZNNJ010000093.1:0-11750 GCA_964574305.1 uncultured Rhodospirillales bacterium
GCCTTCCAGCGCGCCATGGCCGGCCTGACCGAGCGGCGCGGCAAGGGCCGGGACTCGTTCTGGAGCTGGCGCACCGTGATGTACCGCTTCGTCGAGCATCTGACCCCCGACGACCTCGAAGCCATTGCCGCTCAGGCCTATGTGGAGATGCTGGAGGCCGGATTCACCCGCGTCGGCGAATTCCACTACCTCCATCACGATCCTGCCGGCCGCGCCTATGCCGATATCGGCGAGATGGCGGCCCGCATCGCCGCCGCCGCCGGGGAGACCGGGATCGGTCTCACTTTGCTGCCGGTCTTCTATGCCCATGGCGGCTTCGGCGGCGCGCCCACCGGCGCAGCGCAGGCGCGCTTCCTCAATGACCCCGACAGCTACCACGATCTGCTCCACGCCAGCCGCCGCGCCGTCGCCGGTCTGGAGGGGGCCATCGTCGGCATCGCCCCGCACAGCCTCCGCGCCGTGACGCCGGATGAGCTGACGGCGATCCTGCCCCTGGCCGATGGCGCGCCGATCCATATCCATATCGCCGAGCAGACCAAAGAGGTCGAGGATTGCGTGGCCTGGGCGGGCGCCCGCCCGGTCGCGTGGCTGCTCGCCAATGCGCCGGTCGATGGGCGCTGGTGCCTGGTCCATGCCACCCACATGACCCGCGACGAGACGCGGGCGTTGGCGCTGAGCGGCGCCCTCGCCGGCCTCTGCCCGATCACCGAGGCCAATCTGGGCGACGGGCTGTTCCCGGCAGCTATATTCAAGGGCGCGTTCGGCGTCGGGTCGGATTCCAACGTGCTGATCGGTCTGGCCGATGAGTTGCGGCTGCTCGAATACGGCCAGCGGCTGAAGCGGCGGGGCCGCAATGTCATGGCCGAGGGCGCCAACGCCTCGACGGGACGCAGGCTGTTCGACGCCGCGGTCGCCGGCGGCGCGCAGGCGCTGGGTGTCGCAGGCGGCCTCAAGGCTGGTGCGCCGGCCGATATCCCGTCGCTGAACCCGGATCATCCCGCGCTGATCGCCCGGCTCGAGGACGATATTCTCGACAGCTTCATCTTCGCCGGCGGGCATGGTCTGGTCTCGGGCGTCTGGCGCTGCGGTGTGCGGCTGGTGACCGATGGCATGCATCATCGGCGAACCGCGGTCGCGGCGCGCTATCGCCGGACGCTGGAACGGCTGCTCGCCGCATGACCAGCGTGCCGAAGCCGGAGCCGGCGACCCTGCATGAGCGTATCCGCGCCGCGATCGAGGAACAGATCCTGACCGGCGCCTGGAAGCCCGGCCATCGCATTCCTTTCGAGCATGAGCTGACCATCCAGTTCGGCTGCGCCCGGATGACCGTCAACAAGGCGATCGCCAGCCTGGTCGATGCCGGGCTGATCGTGCGGCGGCGGCGGGTCGGCTCCTTCGTCGCCCAGCCGCGCATCCATTCCGCAGTGCTCGACATCCCCGACATCCAGGGCGAGATCATGTCGCGCGGCGCGGCCTATGGCCTGAAGCTGCTGTCGCGCCGCCGCCGCAAGCCGGCGCGCGGCCAGCTGGAGGAGCTGAAGCTGGCCGGGGACGGCGACCTGCTGGCGGTGCGCTGCCTGCACCTGGCCGATGGGCATCCGTTTGCGCTGGAGGACCGGCAGATCAGCCTCGCCGCCGTGCCCGAGGCCGAGGGCGCGGATTTCGGGGTCACCCCGCCCGGCACCTGGCTGCTCGACCATGTGCCCTGGACCGAGGCCGAGCACCGCATCGCCGCGGTCAATGCCGATGCCGAAACCGCCGGCCTGCTCGCCGTCAAGGAAGGCACCGCCTGCCTCACGCTGGAGCGGCGGACCTGGCGCGGCGATCGGCACGTCACCCATGTGCGGCAAACCTTCCCCGGCGAAAGCTATGATTTGATTGCGCGATTTACGCCACGGGGCGGCGAGTAGCGGGTTTTCCTGCTTCAATTCGACGCGATTCGGGGTCGTAAAGCAGAATTCTTAACTGTAGTTTGGAACTCCCTGGGCCGGCGGGTTGTCAACTAGTGGCCATTATCCGCCAGAGGTTTGGGGAACCGCATGAGAATCGCCCAGGTATCTTCGCTCATGGAAGCGGTCCCGCCGAAGCTTTATGGCGGCACCGAACGCATCGTCTCCTTCCTGACCGAGGAGCTGGTCCGCATGGGCCACGACGTCACCCTCTTCGCCAGCGGCGACAGCGTGACGAGCGCAAAGCTGGAGCCCTGCTGGCCCCAGGCGATGCGGCTGGACGAGACCGCCCGCGACTACCTGGCGCCCCATGTGATGATGGTCGAGAGGATCGCCCGGCGGGTACATGAGTTCGATATCGTCCATCTCCATATCGATTATCTCGGCTATCCGATCATGGATCGGAGCGGCATCCCGTTCGTCACCACGTTGCACGGAAGGCTGGACCTGCCGGTGCTGCCGCCGCTTTATGAGCTGTTCTCGCACGTGCCGGTGGTGTCGATCTCCAATTCCCAGCGCGGGCCGCTGCCCGGCGCGAATTATGTCGATACGATCTATCACGGCATCCCGTCCGATCTTCTGGCCCAGGGTCCCGGCGACGGCGGCTATCTCGCCTTCATCGGCCGCATCTCGCCGGAAAAGGCGCCCGACGCGGCGATCCGCATCGCCGCCGCCGCCGGCTGGAAGATCAAGATCGCGGCCAAGATCGACAATGCCGACAGGATCTATTTCGAGGAGAAGATCAAACATCTCTTCGACCTGCCGCATGTCGACTATATCGGCGAGATCAATGACGGCCAGAAAAGCGAATTCCTCGGCAACGCTGCCGGCCTGCTGTTTCCGATCGCCTGGAGCGAGCCCTTCGGCCTCTCGATGATCGAGGCGATGGCTTGCGGCACGCCGGTGATCGCGATGCGGAACGGATCGGTGCCCGAGGTGGTTGACGAGGGCGTCACCGGTTTCATCGTCGAAAGCGAGGACGAGGCCGTGGCCGCCGTGCACAGATTGCCTGAACTGGAACGCGCCACCGTGCGCCGGACCTTCGAGCAGCGCTTCGGTGCCCGACGGATGGCCGAGGATTATGTCTGCATCTATCGGGACCTGATCGCCGACCGGCGGCCGAAGCTGGTCGCCGTCTGACCGGCCCGTTCAGGGCCTAACTGGCGGCGCCCCCGGGGGCGCCCAACGATTTCAATTCGGAATAAGGCCGTTCAGGTCATCGATTCTGCGCGCAAGCTCAAGTTCGATCGGAGCCACGGCTTATGTCACTGCCAATTTACGCATCGCGGGGGCCTGTCCCTTTCCTGCTTCACTATATCGGCCGCCGTCTGGCCGGCCATCTGATCGTCATCGCCGCGGTGCTGGCGGCGGTCGGCTGCACCATCGGCTCGCAATATGCGGTGAAGAACCTGGTCGACATGCTGGAGGCGCGCGACCGCAATATCTGGATCGGCGTCGGCATATTGTTCGGGCTGGTGGCCGGCGACAATCTGCTGTGGCGGGTCGCCGGCTGGGTCTCGACCGGAGTTTTCGTCGCCGTAGGCGGCGATGTCCGGCTCGACCTGTTCCGTCACCTGTCGGGCCACGGCACGCGCTATTTCACCGACCGTTTTCCCGGTGCGCTGGCCGGTCGCATCACCACCGCCGCCAATGCCACCTGGACCATCGAAAGCTCGCTGACCTGGACCACCATTCCGCCGATGGCGGCGGTGCTGAGCTCAATCCTGCTGCTGTCCACGGTGAACTGGCAGATCACCGCGGTGCTGACCGTGATCGTGATCGTGCTGGCGCGGCTGATCCAGCAGCTCGCCTCGCGCGGAACG
Source organism: uncultured Rhodospirillales bacterium (assembly GCA_964574305.1). Classification (GTDB taxonomy): domain Bacteria; phylum Pseudomonadota; class Alphaproteobacteria; order BOG-932; family Roseiterribacteraceae; genus BOG-932. The sequence continues at coordinate 3,773 of CAZNNJ010000093.1, forward strand.
CCGCTGCATGAGGATTTCGCCGGCCGCGCCGCGGCGGTGAATGGCTATCTTGCCGATGTCGTCGGCAATATCGGCCTGGTCCGCACGTTCGGCACCGCCCGGCGCGAGCATGCCCGCCTGTCGCGCGAAATCGCGCATGAGATGTCGGCGCAGCGCAAATCGCTGCGCTCGCTGGAGCGGCTCAGGCTGTTCCATGCCGTCTCCGTGCTGGCGGTGACGGCCGGCATTCTGATCTGGTCGATCTCGCTGTGGCGGGAGGGCAGGGTGACGACAGGCGATGTCGTGCTGACCACGACGCTGGGCTTCACCGTGCTGCATGCCTCGCGCGACCTGGCGATGGCGCTGGTCGATGTCGTCCAGCAATTCGCCAAGCTGGGCGAAGCGGTGCAGGAGCTCGGCCTGCCGCATGAGATGCCGGATGCGCCCGATGCCAGGCCGCTGCTGAATCTGGGCGGTTCGGCCTCGTTGGTCGGCGTCTGCTTCAGCTATCCGGGCGGCACCCGCGTGCTGCAGGACTTTACGCTGCATATTCCGGCTGGCCAGAAGATCGGCGTCGTCGGCAAGTCGGGCGCCGGGAAATCGACGATCTTCTCACTGCTGCAGCGATTCTACGATCCGGAGAGCGGGCATGTGCTGATCGACCAGCAGGACGTCAGGGCCGTGACCCAGGAATCGCTCCGCCAGTCGATCGCCGTGGTGCAGCAGGACATCGCCCTGCTGCACCGGTCGGTTCGTGAGAATCTGCGTTACGGCAAGCCCGACGCGACCGACGAGGAAGTCTGCCACGCCGCCAAGGTCGCCAATTGCATGGAATTCATCGACTCGCTGCCCGAGGGCTTCGACACGGTGGTGGGTGAGCGCGGGGCCAAGCTGTCGGGCGGCCAGCGCCAGCGCCTGGCGATCGCCCGCGCCTTCCTGCGCCAGGCGCCGATCATCCTGCTCGACGAGGCGACTTCTGCGCTGGACACGGATGCCGAGCGGTCGATTCAGGCGGCGCTAACTCGGCTGGTCCAGGGCCGCACCGTGATCGCCATCGCCCACCGCCTGTCGACCCTCAATTCCTTCGACCGCATCGTTGTGCTGGAGCATGGGCGGATCGTCGAGGACGGTGCGCCGGTGGAACTGCTTCGCCGCAAAGGTGTGTATAGCGGCATGTATTCCCGCCAGATGAATGCCGGACGGTCATGATGCCGCGCCGGCTGGAGCGATGGCTCGCGACTTTTGCCGTACTGCTGGGTGCGGCGGGCGCCTTCGCCGATCCTTTGCCCGAGGGGACGGCTGCCCCCAGCGCACCCGACACCCAGACCGCGCCCGACAAGGCCCAGCCGCCGCCGGTGATGGAGCAGCAGGACGTGCCGCCGGTCGCCCCGAAGGAGGAGCCGGCGCCGCCCGAGCCGGAGAAGCCGGCCACGGACGCCAATGCTGCCTCCAAGGCCGACGAGACACCGAAGAATGTCGAGCCCGTCGCGCCGAGCGAAGCCTTCGCGGTCCTGGGCAAGAAGGTCCATGGTCCCGACGGCAAGGACATATTGGGGGCGATCATCGATATCCTGGTCGACGATCAGGGACACCCGCGCGCCGCGATCGTCGATTTCGGCGGTTTCCTCGGCGTCGGCAGCCGCAAGATCGCCGTCGACTGGCAGCTGCTGAAATTCCACCCGACCGATCCGGCGGCGCAGATCGTGCTCGATCTCGACCGCAGCCAGATCCAGGCGGCGCCGGAATATAAGGACCCGACCCAGCCCGCCAAGGTGGTCGAGCCGGACCTTGTCGGCGTTCCGGCAACGCCGCCGGTGGCCGGAGTGGTCGCGACTCCGCTTCCATCGGCGGATACGACCGCGCCGCCCGATGCTCCTCCGCCGGCGCCTTCGCCGCCGGCGGGCAGCGTGGCGGCGCCGGCCTCGCCGCCCGATGCCGCGCCCCAGCCAGATGCTGACAAGCACGCGAATTGACCCCGTGCCGGGCGAGGCGGCGGGCAGGCACGGCGCGAACGGGCACGATGCAAAGACGGGCCATTCCGGCGCCCCGCCGTCCGATGCCCAGCCCTTGGATACCAAGGCGGACGCGCAGGAACGCCGCGCGGGCTTCGGGCTGGACCTGCTCAATCTGTGGGTCGCCAACATCCAGACCGGCTTCGGCCCGTTCGTCGCCGTCTATCTGACCAGCCGCGGATGGACCCGGACCGCGATCGCCCTGGCGCTCAGCCTGGGCACGCTGACGGCGATGGCGAGCCAGCTCCCGGCCGGGGCGCTGGTCGATGCGATCCGCAGCAAGGGACGGGTCGCCGCCGCCAGCATCGCCGCCTTCGCCTTGAGCGCTCTGCTGTTCGCGGTCTATCCGCTGCCGCTGTCGGTCTTCGCCGCCGAGATGCTGCACGGCTTTTCGAGCTGCACCCTGGGCCCCGCCATCGCCGCGCTCAGCCTTGCGATCGCCGGCCATGCCGGGCTCGGCCGGCGGCTGGGGCGCAATGCCCGCTTCGCCTCGATCGGCAACGGCATCGGCGCGGCGCTGATGGGGGCGGCGGGCTATTACATCTCGGAACGGTCGGTCTTCTTCCTGACGGCCGCGCTGACCCTGCCCGCGATCTTTGCGCTGAGGCAACTCGGCCATGTCGAGCTGCCGGTGCCGGAGCGGGCGGAGAAAGACGTCAGGCTGAGGCGCAGGCTGCATGAGATAGGCCGGATTCTCGCCGACCGGCGGCTGCTGATCTTCGCCGGCTGCGCCGCCCTGTTCACCCTGTCGGACGCGGCGATGCTGCCGATTGTCGGCGGGGCGCTGACCAAGCGCGCCGGGGCGGAGGCCAGCCTGCTGATCGCCGCCTGCATCGTGCTGCCCCAGCTGGTCGTCGCGGCGCTGTCGCCCCGGATGGGATCGCTGGCCGAGACGCATGGGCGGCGCATCGTCCTGGCGCTGGGCTTCGTCACCCTGCCGGTCCGCGCCCTGCTGTTCGCCATTGTCACAGATCCGACACTGGTGGTCGCTGTGCAAATCCTGAACGGTATCGCCAGCGCCGCCTTCCTGATCATGGTGCCGCTCGTCACCGCCGACATCGCCGGCCGCTCGGGCCATTTCAATCTGGCGCTCGGTTTCGTCGGCTTCACCATCGGCATCGGCGGCATGTCCAGCACGACGCTGGCCGGCTGGGTGACCGACAACTACGGCGAGGCCTGGGCCTTCGTGTTCCTGGCGGCGGTCGGGCTGGCCGCGACCTTGGCTGTCTGGTTCGCCCTCCCTGAGACCAGTCCGGCCGAGACCAGTCCGGATGTCACGGAACACAGCACCGGGCTCCCGCGTAAAAAGAAGGCCCGATCGAAGGTGTAACCGGCAAAGGAGTGACGATGGACACGACGCTTCCGGATGAAGCCATCCCGGCCGACACTCTGCCCGAAGGCCAGTTCGTCATCCCCGCCACCGGCTCGCTGCACGAGCTTCGCCCGCGCACGCTGAAGCACGGCGACACGTTCGCGGTGTTCGACCATAACGGCGACGCCATCGGCGCACCGGGCAGCACCGACGGCATCTATCACCGCGACACGCGCTATCTCTCGCACCTGTTCCTGACCATCGACGGCCAGCGCCCGATCCTGCTCAGCTCCACCGTGCGCGACAACAACGCGATGCTGACCTGCGACCTGACCAACCCCGACCTTAAGGATGCGGCGGGTAAGGTCACCATGGCGCACGACCTGATCCATATCCGCCGCTCCCGCTTCCTGTGGAACGGCGGCTGCTATGAGCGGATGGCGATCCGCAATTTCTGCGACAGCCCGCACCGCGTTCGCATCGAGCTTGGCTTCGCCGCCGATTTCGCCGACCTGTTCGAAGTCCGCGGCGCGGTGCGCGCACGGCGGGGCGAGCATGAGAAACCGGTGGTCACCGCCGATACCGTGACGCTCGCCTATCTCGGCCTCGACGGCCGGGAGCGCCGGCTGCGGCTGCGTTTCGACCCGGCGCCGATGCGGCTTACCGGCGGGCAGGCCCGTTTCGAGCTGGAGCTCCAGCCCCACAAGATGGAGCGGATATTCCTCGAGCTGCGCTGCGACCCGGAACGGTCGCGGCAGCCGGCGGTGACGGGCTTCTTCGACGCGCTGATCGATTCCCGCCGGGCGCTGCGCAAGTCGGCCTCGCGCGCCACCGCGATCGCCAGCTCGAACGAGATTTTCAACGAGGGCGTCCGGCGCAGCATCTCCGACCTCTATATGCTGATCACCGACACGCCGCAGGGGCCGTACCCCTATGCCGGCATTCCCTGGTTCAGCACCGTGTTCGGCCGCGATGCGCTGATCACCGCGCTGGAGACGCTGTGGCTCGACCCGGCCATCGCCTGCGGCGTGCTGAACCACCTTGCCGTCAACCAGGCGACCGAATTCGACGCGACCGCCGATGCCGAGCCGGGCAAGATCCTGCACGAGGTCCGCTACGGCGAGATGGCGGAGCTGGGGGAGGTGCCGTTCCGGCGCTATTACGGCTCGATCGATTCCACCCCGCTGTTCGTCCTGCTGGCCGGCGCCTATCTCGAGCGCACCGGCGACCTCGCGATGATCAAGACGCTGTGGCCCAATATCGAGGCGGCGCTCCACTGGATCGATCAAGAGGGCGACCGGGATGGCGACGGCTTCGTCGAATATGGGCGGCGCACGTCGGAGGGGCTGATCAACCAAGCCTGGAAGGACAGCCACGATTCCATCTTCCATGCCGACGGCACCCTGGCCAAGGGGCCGATCGCCGTCGCCGAGGTTCAGGCCTATGTCTATGGCGCCTGGCGCGCGGCGGCCGAGATGGCCCAGCGCCTGGGCCATGCGCGCCGCGAGTTCGAGCTTCAGGCCAAGGCCGACATTCTGCGCGAGGCGTTCGACGAGCAGTTCTTCGACGCTGAGATCGGCACCTATGTGCTGGCGCTGGACGGCGACAAGAAGCCTTGCCGGGTGCGCGCCTCCAATGCCGGCCATGCGCTGATGACCGGCATCGCCCTGCCGGAGCGGGCGGCGGCCGTGGCGGCGACTTTGATGTGCGGCTCCTCCTTCTGTGGCTGGGGCGTGCGCACCATTCCGGCGACCGAGGCGCGCTATAACCCGATGAGCTATCACAACGGCTCGGTCTGGCCGCATGACAATGCGCTGATCGGCGCCGGTCTCGCGCGCTATGGCTTCCGGCAGGAGGCGGCGCGGATCTTCGAGGGGCTGTTCGCCGCCTCGATCTATATCGACCTCAGGCGCCAGCCTGAGCTGTTCTGCGGCTTCGCCCGCCATCCCGGCAGCGGGCCGACTTTCTATCCGGTTGCCTGCTCGCCCCAGGCCTGGGCCGCGGCGGCGCCTTTGTCGCTGGTCCAGTCCTGCCTGGGGCTGAGCTTCGATCCGGCCCGCGCCGAGGTCGCGTTCGACAGGCCGATGCTGCCCGGCTTCCTGAACGAGATCACGCTGCGCGGTCTCAGGATCGGCGGCAATTCGGTCGACGTCGCGCTCACCCGCAGCGGCTCCGGCGTCGTCGTCGAGACGCTGGCGCGCAAAGGCGATATAAGGGTGGTGACAACGAATTAAGGCTTGCGCCGGCCTGGATTTTTTACCGGCCGCCCTAATTCTTGTGAGGCGGACGATGCGGCAAGGCAGGATAATGCCCGCCGGATCGTGTCTGGGGTGCGGCGGAACGGACCTGTCGCTGGGCATTCGAAATTCTGGGGTGGCAAAAATGATGGGGAGATTTCGCTTACTTGCCCTCGTGGCCGGAGCGTTGATGTTGGGCGGTGTCTCCGCGCGTGCCGAGGAGGCTGTTCCCGGCCGGCCGCTGCTGTCGGCAGCGGTGGACGAGCGCCAGATGGTGACGCTCGAAGGCAACACAAAGGCCGAGGCGCGGGTTGCCGCCAACGACCGCCAGGCCGTGGCCGATTCCCTGCCGCTCAAGCATATCCAGCTCCAGCTCAAGCGCTCCCCGGCGCAGGAGCGCGTCGTCGAGGCCTTCGTCGATTCGCTCACCGACCGGACCTCGCCCAACTATCACCACTGGCTGACCGCGGCCGCGTTCGGCCGCCGCTTCGGCCTCGCCCAGTCCGACATTGCGCGGATCACGAGCTGGCTGAAGGCCAAGGGCATGACGGTCAATTCCGTCTATCCCAGCCGGATGATGATCGATTTCTCCGGCACCGCCGGTCAGGTCTCACGCGCTTTCAATACCGAGATACACCGGCTGGACGTCGCCGGCGTCAGCCATATCGCCAATATGCGTGACCCGCGGATCCCGGCCGCGCTGGCCCCGGCGGTCGAGGGCATCGTCTCGCTGCACGATTTCCGTCCGCACAACAATCTGATGCGGCCGCATGCGGTCGAGGCCACCGGCCGTCATTCCGACGCCACCGGCCATTGCTTCGGCCAGCCCTGCTATGACTTGGCCCCCGGCGACCTGGCGACGATCTATAATCTGAAACCGCTGTTCGCCTCCGGCAATTCCGGCCAGGGCGAGGTGATCGCATTGGTCGAGGACACCAACCTGTTCACCAATTCCGACTTCACGGCCTTCCGCAACGCCTTCCAGCTCAACACGCTATATCCCGCCGGAAACCTGACGGTGGTTCATCCTAAGCCGTCCGGCGGCAGTGCCTGCGGCAATCCCGGCGTCAACGGCGACGATGGCGAGGCCACGCTCGATGTCGAATGGGCCAGCGCCGCCGCGCCGTCGGCGACGGTCGAGTTGGCCTCCTGTGCCAATGCCGCGACTGACGGCGTTCATCTGGCGATCGAGAACTTGGTCAACAGCACCTCGCCCCCGCCGGTCATCAGCGTCAGCTACGGCCTGTGCGAGGTGGATAACGGGGCGGCCGCGAATGCCTCCTTCAACCAACTCTATATGCAGGCCGCGACCGAGGGGATCTCGGTCTTCGTCGCCACCGGCGATGCCGGCCCGACCGATTGCGCCTCCAGCAGCGCCAACGGAACCACCTACGGCATAGGCGTTACCGGCTGGGGCGCGACCAAATACAATGTCGCGGTCGGCGGCACCGATTTCCGTGACAAGTTCGACGGCACCATCAACGCCTATTGGACCTTCAATACTGGCGCGCCCTGGGCGACCGCGAAGTCCTATGTGCCGGAGATGCCGTGGAACGACACCTGCGCCAATGCGATGATCGCGAGCTATTACGGCGGCACGAATGTCAGCTACGGCGCGAGTGGCTTCTGCAACACCGGCATGGGCTCCAGCTTCACCATTCTCGGCGGCGGCGAAGGTGGCCCCAGCGGCTGCTATTCGGGCGCGGCCTCGACCCCGCATGTCGTCGGCGGGACCTGCAAGGGTTATCCCAAGCCGACCTTCCAGCAGGGCACGCTCGGCATGCCGCACGACCTCGTGCGCGATATTCCGGACGTGGCGCTCTTCGCCTCCGACGGCAGCGCCTGGAGCCATAATTACGCCACCTGCTTCACCGACAGCGGCAACGGCGGCGGCCCGTGCACCGGCAATCCGGTCAACTGGGCGGCCAATGCGGGCGGCACGTCTTATGCGGCGCCGGTCATGGCCGGAATCCAGGCGCTGGTCGACCAATATACCACCAAGGCCCAAGGCAACCCGCTGCCCACCTATTATGCGTTGGCGAAGACGGAATACGGCACTTCGGGCAGCCCGATCTGTTCGGCCAACAAGGGCAGGGCGATCGACAGCAGCTGCGTGTTCTACGATATCGTGTCGGGCGACACCGACCAGGACTGCAAGGGCAAGGTCGATTGCTATCTCCCCTCCGGCACTTTCGGCGTGCTTTCGGCGTTGAGCTCCGCCTTCCGGCCGGCCTACAAGGCGACCAACGGCTATGACCTCGCCACCGGGCTCGGCAGCGTCAACGCCTATAATCTGGCGAAGAACTGGCCGCCGTGATCGCGATCAGGCGGCCCGACTGACGCCTGTGTGGGGTTTTTTCTGCCGCGGCGCCTTGGCGTGCTGCGGCTCTTCCAGCGCGTATCCCGCGGACCTGACGGTTCGGATGAGGTCTGGTTCG
>CAZNNJ010000094.1:0-4495 GCA_964574305.1 uncultured Rhodospirillales bacterium
CCAATCGAACGCGAAGCCAACTGGTATTGGGATGCCCTGCTCTGGTCGGGCGAAGAGGACTACATTCGGAAGCTTGAACCGATCAAGAAATGGCTAATCGCAAATGATCCCAATCTGGAGCCCGTCCTCTGTCACGGCGATGCCACGATGGGCAATTATATGTTTGATCGCGAGCGGGTCTCAGCCGTCGTCGACTGGGAGATGGCCTTTCTCGGCGCGCCAGAGTGCGACCTCTCCTATTTCGCGCTGGGTGAGAGCGTCATGTCCGCCAAAGAAGCCTGGCCAGAAGGGGCGCTCACGCCCGAAGAGCGGTATGCGGAATATGAACGCGTGAGTGGTCGCAAGTTGCGGGATATTGAATATTTTACTTTGTTCTCGTCCTATCGGCTCGCGGTCATTCACGTGTTGTGCAGGAAAGCGTTCGCGCCGGACGTGCTGGCCAACTTCCTGCCACTGCTGGAGCGCGGTCCACGGGATTGCCTGGAGCGCGGTCGTAAGTTGGGGGCGCTTCCCGCCTGATTTCCGTAACCACCGCACTGGCACATCGATCTCCGGCAGCGCCACGGGTCTGGCGAAAAGGCTGATTCCTGCAGCGATGACGCGGGGGCGCTCAGACGGATCGGAACGCCCGCCCGACCCTCTCGCTATGCGCACCCCGTCCCACACTTCCCGAACGGGACCACGGCAACTCACCCAATAGGGAGCCCTTTCAACCAACCCAGAAGAAGGTTCGTCACCTCTCTGGGCCGCTCCTGTTGGGTCCAGTGGCCGCAGCCCTCGAGCATATGCCCGGCAACGAGGTTGGGCACGTATGGGCCCATGGCTGCAATGGGGTCAGACAATCGCCCGAACAGGGTGCTCGCCGGGTCTTTGGTGCCTCGACTGAAAAACGACGGCTGCTGGATCACGTGGCGTTTGAACCCCTGTAGCCACGCAAAGTCACGTGCATGGTTGCGGTAGCGGTTGATCGGTCCGCGGAAGCCCGAATTCTGGAATTCGCCCACGAAATAATCGAGGTCGGCCTCGGTCATCCAGGCTGGAAACACTCGCGGATCATCAAGCCCTTCGAGCAAAGTCGCGCCCAAGGGTTTCTCCGGCCAGGGCGGACCCTCACCCGAAATCGCGTAATAGAACCTCCGCAAAAAACTGCGTATGTCGGCTTCTGCCTCTGCCTCGGGTGGCCCCACCTGCTGGAACCAAGCCTGATAGAAGAAACGCCCCTTCCTGGTGAAGTTTTCGTCGAAAACCTCCGTGAACGGACGGCTGGGAACGCCCGTATAGGGCACCGATAGCGCGGCAACTGCCAGCACCGACTCAGGCCGCGTAAGCGCCGCATTCCAAACGATGGCGGCGCCCCAGTCGTGGCCTATCAAAATCGCTGGCTTGCCAGGCTGCAGCGCCTCAACTACCGCGGTCATGTCCGCGGTCATGCGTTCCATCGCATAGGCTTCGATCGGATGCGGCTTATCCGAACCACCGTAGCCTCGCAGGTCTACGGCCGCGACCGTGAAGCCGGCCTCAGCCATCGGATCCATCTGATGGCGCCACGAATACCAGCTCTCGGGGAAACCGTGCACAAGGAGTACCAGAGGTCCTTCGCCCGCTACCGCAACCCGCAGCCGTACGCCGGCAGCGTCTAGAACATGGAATTCAGGCATTCGCCACTCCTCTATCCGCGTTATTGTCCATTACCGCTCTCCGACCAGCCGCGCATTCTGGCGGCGCGAACTGCCAAAATGAATAGCCGACGCCACTCGCAGTCTTTTTATTTAATTGGCTAATTATCCTTGACCGCGAGCAGCATGTTTTGCGAAGTTTCACCGGGATCGTCGGCGTGCGATCGAGTGGCATTTTCCTCACCAATGGAGACACTGTTTCATGACGAGCGTCCCCTTCGTCCGCGCCGACGTGCGCGCGCATCTCGATGCGCTCGCCGCCGCCCCCGCCCCCCCAATGGGCGACGCAATGATCGCGATGATCCGAACGATGCCACCCGAGGCACTGGCCGCCACCGATCTGCCGGTGGGAGCAATCGCCGTCCTGCGGGATTTGGAGATGCCGGGTCCGGGCGGTCCGCTGTCGCTCCGGCTGTTCGACGCGCGACCGGCTCGCGGACCTAGCCCGGTAATTGTGCTGTACCACGGCGGTGGCTTCGTCGCCGGCAACAATGTCACCCATTCCCCGATGGCAGCCGAAATCGCCCGCAGGCTCGACATGCCGGTGGTTTCCGTCGACTACCGCCTGGCTCCTGAGCATAAATGGCCGGCCGCGCCCGACGATGCAGAAGCCGCCGCAAGATGGATTGCCGCCAATGGCTCGACGTTCGACCGCGAGTTTACCGGGCTCGTACTGTGTGGTGACAGCGCCGGTGGAAACCTGGCTATCGTCACCGCCCTGGCGCTGCGGGACACACCTGCAGCGCTGCCGGTTGTGCTGCTGTGGACGATCTATCCGGTTACCGATCTCGCCGGTATAGCTGCCGCGGCCTCCGGGTCTGCTCAGCAGTTTGCTGAAGGTTATGGTCTGTCCTCCGGCGGCAGCGCATATTTCCACTCGGCCTATGCCCCCGATGACGATAGCTGGCGCGCAACGCCTAGTCTCGCGGATCCCGCCGGCCTGCCGCCGATTCTGATGGTCACAGCGGGTCTCGATCCCTTGCGTGATCAAGGCCGCGCGTTTGCGGCGAAGGCCATCAATGCAGGTGTCAATGTCACGTATCGCGAATACGTCGGGACAATTCACACGTTTGCCATCCTCCGCCGCGTGGTTCCCTCCGCTTGCGATGACGTCAGCGACATGATCTCCGCGGCGGCTGCCATGCTGAGATGACGGCCCCCGAAGAGCAGGCGACCGTGCGCAGCGCGGCGAACCGGGAGCCTCGGAACGCTTGTAAGACAAATTTCAAGGTCTCAGGATCATTCGCAGCGGCGAGGGGCTGCCGCCATAGCCCCTTGAAGTCGCACCACAGGAAATACAAAGGCAGCGTCACCGTAAGCCCGAGAGGTATAGTCGCCAGCAGCAGAAGTACCGGCATCAGCGCCCGCCGCCGGACCGCGTCCCGGATGAGAACCAGGAAAAAGGCGAAGGTGACCAGCTGCATATGGTCGCCGAGGGTGGCGGCAGCAGGCGAGCGAGCAAGATCCGCCATGTAGCGCTGCACGCTCGGATCGCCGGCATTGAACGCGACGAACCAGGCATTCGGACCAAAGTGCGCGAACATGTAAGCCGCCGTAACGATGCCGGCGACGATGGCGATGACGGCGTACAACGCGATACGGAATTGCAAATATTCGGGCGCTGTCCCCGGAGCAGGCTTGCCGTCCTCTTTGCGCCATACCCGTAGCGCCTCCATGGCAGGGAATACGGCGGTGAACAGGCCGATCGGCGAGAGCGCCAGTAGGATCCAGGCGACCGCACTGCGCATGCGCAGCGCCTCGGCGAGCGTGAAAACCAAGCAAGCACTCCACGTCCCGAAGAAGTCGGTGACCTGCGCGCCCGTAGCCGCACTGGTGTAGAGATCCGAAAAGAAGTGGGCGAGGAACATCGGCGGAGATACCCCGTCGCCGCCGTACTGGGCGAAGGCTGCCGCCATGTGTGGGACTGTGTCGGCAGCCGCAGCAATCGTGAAGCCAACCAAGATTAGGAACTGCAACCAACGAAACATGATCTCAGACCCCCCATCAGGCCGAAGGCATTTTGCTAGCGCTCAGCTCGCGGCCCGGAGCGAGACGCGCGCCGGAAGCGGCCCGGCTTTAACTACGATCGAATGTTGATCGCTTGGGCCATCCGCACCAATGACTCGGCCTAACGCATCGATTGACCAAAGCTGACATATGCTGGCAGCGTCCATGTCGTCGATGATGAGGAGATAAGACCGGCCGATAGGCCTGCGATATCGCACCTGACCGAGCGGACCAATGCTCGATTCTCCTGGCCCTGTGTCGGATGCCCAGGATGAGCCGCGGATGCCTCGGTTATAGTCAGCTCAGGGTTGTGTGGAGAACCGGCGGGCACGCTGTTCCGACCCAACCCAAGCTGGCGCCTCCACCGTCCAGCATACGGCTTTGATCTCGGCCCATGGCGCCTCGTCGAACACGCTCAGCTTGACCGCAATCCGCTCCTGGTCACCGAAAGGTTCCGAAAACACTGCGGTTCCGCACTTGGGACAAAAGCTCCGGCTTGCCCGCCTGCCGGATTTCGTCGGCTCCTCATAGGTCGTAACCTGCCCCTGGATCCGCACGGCGGCACGCGAGACCATGACGAAGGTAGCTGGCCCGCCCCCCGAGGCATGTCTGCACTGCCGGCAATAGCATTGGTAGGGACCGGCAGGCTCTCCGGCGATGGACACCTGAACCGAACCGCACGCACAGGATCCCGTATAAGACTGTCCCAACGTTGCCTCCTTAGCTATCCACCTCGTCACGTCGCCGCCAATCGTCAGTCGGCAAGGAAATTCCGGCGAATTGCCTCCAAGGTTGCGTCGTCCAGACCGAGC
>CAZNNJ010000094.1:4505-11745 GCA_964574305.1 uncultured Rhodospirillales bacterium
AACATAGTTGTCGAACGAGCCAAAACGACGATCCACCTCGGCGAACGCCATATCGAGGTCCGCCGGATCCGCCGCGAACTTCTGGTTCGCAGCCGGTCCCGGTTTGAACCGTGCGCGGACGGTCTTCAGCGCCTCGCCACGCAGATAGCGGTCGGTCAACTGATAATCGCCGACGACGGTCTCGCGCGGCACGCCCAGAATGGTGAGCAGGACCGCGGCGGCCCAGCCGGTCCGATCTTTCCCTGCCGAACAATGAAAGACGGCTGGCAGCTGTCGGGGATCCGCCAGCTTGGTGAACAGCAGATGATAAGCATTTTGCGCGCTCGCGAGGTCGACGAAATCGCGATAGGTCGGGCGACTTACATCGCCCGGTTTCTGTGCGGGGCCGTTGCCCGTCGTCGGCGTCATCATCGCCAGAAGCTGGGCGGCAAGGTCCGCCATCACATCGGCGGATATCTCTGTTACGCCCGGCGGCACACGGTCAGGCCCTTGCCGTCGCTCTGCCTCGGTTCTGAGGTCGCAATCCAGCTTGAGGCCCAGCCTGCCGAGCACATCGAGCTCGTCTGGCGTGAGACGGTCGAGCTCGTTCGAACGGTAGGCTTGTCCCATGCGAACCCAATGGCCGTCCCCGGTGCGATATCCGCCGATATCGCGAAAATTCGCCGCCGTCGACAGGCGCAGGGATCGATCGGCTACGATCAAAGGATCGCCGCGATCGGGTATCAGTTCGAAGTACCAACGCGGGACCCCCGCGGGCCGTGACACCCGAACATGTCCGGTGCCTTTGCCGGTGGCGAGCGGATGCCCTTCATCGATATCGGCGGGATCGGTGCCAGCATAGATCGCCAGGCGCCGCACGCCGGGAGCATCCCAGGAAATTTCGAAGTTCCGCCCATCGGGGCTCGCGACCTCTGCCTTCTCGAACGGAATTTCCGGAGCGGCCCTTTCCCCAGCCGAGGCATAATTCCCGGCGGCAAGGCCGACGATGAATACAAGGCAGAGCGCTCTATCCCATCGAAACCCCATACGCCTCTCCCGATGCGGATTGCCATCAATACCCGTGTCATTCGGCCCCAGGACCGTTTGTGACCGGCAGACAGCGCTCCGCCGGCGCGTCACCGTCAAAGGCCGTGAGGCGCAACCATGGTTTTCGCCGGATGGCTGCCACTGCGCATGGCTTCAAAGGCGGCCGGCAATTCATCGAGCGAAATCGTACGCCCGACCATGGTGCGAGGCCCCTCCGGCGCGCCTTCCAGTGCCTCCAAGCACATCTCGAAATCGCGCCGGCCATAGGCAGCGCTGAACTCGATGGTCAGTCCTTTCGAGGTGGCGAGGAGGGGCGAAAACCTGTCCGGCTCCACGCACGCTCCCAACGACAGTACGACACCTCCGACGCGTACAAGCTCGATGGCCTGCTGCACACATCCCACCGCGCCGGCCGCTTCGATCACGATGTCCGCCGGCCCATCCAGCGCGGCCTCGACTCTGCCGACGAGATCCTCTCCGGCCATAACAAAGCTCTTTGCGCCCATCGTCCGGGCGAGGTTCGCGCTGCCGCCGGTGCGCGCGACTGCGACCACGGCCGCGGCGCCACGTCGATGCGCCCAGTAGATCGCGGAGGCGCCGATTGCGCCGACGCCAATGACGGCGACCTTCGGCTTATCTTCGAACCTCAAACGCCGTATCCCGGAGAGCGACGATGCCATCGGCTCGACCAAGGCCCCGTCGCTGAAGGACAGGGAGCCGGGCAGCCGAAAAGCGAACCGCTCGTCAATCAATGCATATTCGGCGAATCCGCCTGCCATCAGCTGAAGTTGTGAACATTGAAGCGGCCGGTCTGCTCGGCAGACCTCGCATGCTCCGCAAGCCGCCAACGGTAGCGCCGTCACACGATCGCCGAGGCGTAAGCTGCAGCTTGGGCCGACTTCAACCACCTCGCCGGCGAACTCATGGCCAAGTCCTTCGCTTCCGGTCGTCATATGCAGGTCGGAACCGCAGATGCCGCACCGTTCGACACGGATGACGGCTTGGCCGCGGGCAGCATGCGGCATCGGCTTTTCCTCGATCGCGAGAGGAAGCCCTGTACCCTTGAACACTGCCGCGCGCATTTTTCACCTCCAACTACCGCAGAGCCCGAGAAACTACCGGTCAGCTCTGGCGACCGCCGCCTTTCGCCGTCATAAGCGGCCGGCTCCAATGTTCGGGACGAGCTTCGGACGTCCAGCCGCGGCAATCCCGATCAGCGGGACCAGCAGGGCGCCCGCTACGGCGTAGTAAAACATGCTCGCCGTGGCGCCCCCGACCATCTTCGCTACCCATTGCGCAAGCAGCGGGCTCGCGAATTGGGCCAGGAAATAGGTCATTTGGAACACGCCCGTCACCTGGCCTCTGGCCTGAAGCGGGGCTCGGTCCAGCATCCAGGCCGACAAGTTCGGCATGGTCATTCCCTGCCCGACTCCCACCGCGACCGCGCCGATAAACATGGCAGGCAGGCCGTTGGCCACCCAGATCGCGAGGGTCCCAGCAGCAGCGACGCCGAACGCTATGCATTGCCGAACCGCCGGCGAGAAGCGTCTCAGCAGATTCAGTCCCATGGCCCCCGCCACCCCTCCGGCCGCCAGCACGGCAAGCGTCAGACCGGCAAGCATCGACGAGCCCAGGGCCTTCTGCTCCAAAACGATGCCGATGGCATAGGCCGGCGGGAACATTACCAAACTCGCCAGGACGCCCAGCAGAAAAATGATCGCGAAGGTCGCCCAACGTTGATCACCAGGGGCCGCAGCCACTGCCTCCGGCATTGCTTCGGAGGGCGTCGTCGTCGAGGGACCGGGAAAAACAACGAGCGCAAGGAATAGCGGAAAACCTGCCGCCAACATCAGGAAAGGCAACCGCCAGTGAATTTCGGCCAGGGCGCCGCTCGCGGCCGCGGCAATGACACCCGTGAAGGCTGATGCCGCCCCCTGAAATCCGAGCCAGCGCTGACGCGTTGATCCTGCAAAATAGTCTCCGGTCAAGGCGATGGCCGACGTCATCATGCATCCTAGCGCGACGCCGGTCACCCCGCGCGAGGCTATAAACAGCCAGAGATTGTCGAGCACCAACGGCATAATCGCGAAAATGGCAAACACCAGCGCACTGAGGTTCAGAACACGCCGTCGGCCAACGCGATCTCCCAATGCGCCGGCGATCGGCCCAGTGAGCGCCAAAGCGAGGATTGGCAGTACGACCGACACAAGGGTCAAGATCTCAACCCTGGGTTGGCTGCTGAACACGCGCTGGAGGGTTGGGATGATCGGGAGCATCACCGAATTGCCAAGGACCACCATGCAAACGGGCATGGCCAGGAGAAAACCCTGGACGGGGCCGGCATCCAAGTCGCTGTCGTTTCTCAACGTCTTCTCCCGCCAGGGGTCAAGCCGAAGCCGGGGCTAACCCAAATGCAATTGCATTTTCTCGTCGACCAACGCCGCCGGATCCCGTGTGAGGCATAAGCGCCGAGATCGGCAGCAACATCCCTCGAACCGACCGCGACGCCCATCGGCACCGCTTGCGCGCTCTAAGCATGCAGTGATATTTAATCAGTTAACTGAGTCAGAGTTCTTTGTCGAGTACCCATTGGTTGTGTCACACGATGACAGCTGCGCGGGCACGGCAAGAGTATTGGCGAGTGACTGTTTAATCCCGGCCGTCAACTGCTAAATGTGCAGGCGGCCGACGGGGGCTGGGGCGTGAAGAGAATCTTGATTGCGAACCGCGGGGAGGTGGCGGTCCGAATCGCGCGAGGCGTGGCGGATTACGGCCTATCCTCGGTGGCGGTGTTCGCGGAGGACGACGCCGCTGCCCTCCATCGACGGCTGGCCAAGGATGCGCGGCCGCTGCGCGGAAACGGCCCGCGCGCCTATCTCGACATCGATCAATTGCTCGGCGTCGCAGTCGACGCCCAGTGCGACGCGATTCACCCGGGTTACGGCTTCCTGAGTGAAAGCCCCGAGTTCGCGTTTCGGTGCATGGAGACCGGCCTCACGTTCGTCGGGCCGACAGCACAAACCCTCGAGCGCCTCGGGGACAAAAGCCAGGCGCGGCAGCTTGCCGAGGAGCTCGGCATCCCCTGCCTCGACGGCGTCCCCGGCGGATCCAATCTGCAGGAGATTCAAGCATTCCGGGACGCGCTCGGACCGGATGGGATGCTGATGATCAAAGCGGTAGGCGGCGGTGGCGGACGAGGGATGCGCCGCCTCGAGCCCGGCGATGATCTGGCGGCGACCTTCCGCCTCTGTGCTAGCGAGGCCAAGGCTGCATTCGGTGACGATCGCCTCTATGCCGAGCGCCTTATCCGCCATGCAAGACATGTCGAGGTGCAGGTGATCGGCGACGGGCGAGACGCCGCGGTGTTGGGAGACCGCGATTGCTCGATTCAGCGCCAGCGGCAGAAGGTGATCGAGATCGCACCCTGTCCCAACCTTTCCACCGAACTGCGCGCTGAGCTGGCGCAGGCATCGCTGCGTCTGGCGCGCGCCGTCGGGCTTCGCGGCCTCGCCACCGTTGAATTCCTCGTAGACGCGCACGACGGGCGGCAGGCTTGGTTCATCGAAGCCAACCCCCGGCTGCAGGTCGAGCACACTGTCACCGAGGAAATGACGGGCCTGGATCTCGTCCGGCTGCAACTAGAGATCGCCGCTGGCCGCAGCCTGGTATCCTTGGGCCTCGCGGGCCGTCCACCGGAGCGAGCCGGCTTTGCTATCCAAATGCGCATCAACCTGGAGCGCCTCGACGCGGAAGGGGTCACGCACGCCACGGGTGGCGAGCCGATTAGCCACTATGAGCCGCCCTCCGGCCCAGGCGTTCGCATTGATGGCTGCGGCTATGCCGGTTATCGCGCAAGTCCCGCTTACGATAGCCTGATTGCCAAGGTGATCGTGTCGAGCACGCACGCCGATCTCACAGGCGCGATGGCGAAGGCCCGACGCGTTCTGGCTGAATTCCGCATCGAAGGCCCCCAGACCAACCTGGCGGTGCTACATGCTCTGCTCGACCAGCCGGATGTCGTCCAGGGACGCGCAACAACCACCTTCATCGAGGCGCACGCCCCCGCGATCGTTGCCCAAGCCGCTCAACTCGACGCGCCGGCGAAGCCTGGTGCAATCGCGGAGCGTACAACGGCCGGCCGGAGGACTGAGCCAACAGGAGCCCCGCCAGACGACGCGATCGGAGTCGCCGCCCTATTGCGAGCGACCATCACGAGCCTGGACGTTAGCGTCGGTCAGGCTGTCCGCACCGGCGATACGCTCGCCGTGCTCGAAGCCATGAAGATGCAGCATTTGGTGACGGCGCCGGTGGCAGGGGTCGTTTGCCGCCTCGACATAGCGGTCGGCGAAACCGTGGATGCCGGAACCGCGCTCGTCTACATTACGCCCGGCACGGATGCTGACGCCGAGGCTGAGGCCGAGACGATCGACCTCGAGGAGATTCGGGCGGACCTCGCCGAGACCTTCGCCGCCCACGCCCTCACGCGCGACGAGAACCGACCGGACGCCGTGGCGCGGCGGCGACGCTCGGGCCAGAGGACGGCCCGTGAGAATCTGGACGATCTCTTCGATTCCGGCAGTTTCATGGAGATTGGCGCTCTTGCGGTTGCAGCTCAGCGGCGGCGGCGAAAGCAGGAGGATCTGCGGAAGAATACACCGGCGGACGGCATCGTCGTCGGAGTGGGAGCGGTAAACGGAGCGCTGTTCGACGAAGTTCGAGCTCGCTGCGTCGGCCTCGCCTATGATTTCACGGTGCTCGCCGGCACCCAGGGTCACTTCAATCACAAAAAGACGGATCGCGTGCTCGAATTTGCCGAGCAGTGGAAGGCGCCGATCGTCTGGTTCACTGAAGGCGGCGGCGGCCGCCCTGGCGATGTGGATGCCGACGAGCTATCGGCATCCTCCCTGGATACGACCAGTTTCAGCGCCTTCGCGCGTCTGTCCGGCGTTGCACCCCGGATCGCCATCAACTCAGGCCGGTGTTTCGCGGGCAACGCGGTGTTCTTCGGAAGCGCCGACATCACGATCGCCACCCGCTTTTCGAACATTGGGCTCGGCGGCCCTGCGATGATCGAAGGGGGCGGCCTGGGGGTATTCACCCCGGACGAGATCGGACCGCCAGACGTGCTTTATGCAAACGGCGCGCTCGACCTACTGGTCGCCGATGAAGCAGAAGCCACCGCCGCAGCCAAGAAACTGTTAAGCATGTTCCAAGGCGAGCTACGCGACTGGCGTTGCGGCGACGCGCGCCGGCTCCGCCATATCGTTCCGGAGAACCGGTTGCGCGTCTACGATATGCGCAAAGTGATCGATGCGCTCGCCGATACCGACAGCTGGATCGAACTCCGCCGTGGCTATGGCGCGGGCATGATCACCGGATTCCTGCGGATCGAGGGAAGGCCGATCGGCATTATCGCGAACAACCCGCACCATCTGGGCGGGGCGATTGATTCGGAGGGGGCGGAGAAGGGCGCGCGGTTTCTGCAGCTCTGCGACGCATTCGCTGTGCCCATCTTGTCGCTATGCGACACGCCCGGCTTCATGGTTGGTCCGCAGAGCGAAACCACGGCTGCGGTTCGGCGGGGCTCGCGCCTCGTCGTCACCGCCGCGAGCCTAACCGTGCCCTTCTTCACGGTTGTGATTCGCAAGGCATACGGACTCGGTGCGCAGGCGATGGCGGGCGGTGACTTTTCCGCCCCCGCTCTGACGCTTGCCTGGCCCACAGCCGAGTTCGGCCCCATGGGTTTTGAAGGGGCGGTGCGCCTCGGCTACCGGAAGGAGTTGGAGGCGGAGGCCGATCCTCGGAAACGCCAAGCTCTGTTCGAGAAGCTCGTCGGACGTATGTACGAAGCCGGAAAGGCGCTCTCCGTTGCCTCCGTCGTCGAGATCGACGCTGTTATCGATCCGGCAGAGACCCGCGCCTGGATCCTGCGTGGCCTCAAGGCTTGCCCGGTCCCAAGCCGCGGCGGCGGCAAGCGACGGCCATTCGTGGACGTGTGGTGATGCCGGTGGCCCTCAGTTCGATCCTGTCTCATGCCCTGTCAGGCGCCGCGCCAATCCGCCGGGAACAGGCCAACCCCAGGCTTTATAGAGAGCCCCTATGACCGAGCTTATCGTCGCCAGATGCGGCGACAGATCGGCCTTGCGATAGCTAAGAATGATCGGGGATACGGCACGTTGAGCCAGATCTCTGAAGACGATGTCCCGTCGTCCCA
>CAZNNJ010000095.1:0-1934 GCA_964574305.1 uncultured Rhodospirillales bacterium
CGTCGGGGGTCAGGCAGACGCGCTGGTCCCAGGGGTTGTAAGGCGGGGAGAAATCCTTCTCGACATCGTAATCGGGGCCGAGATCGCGCTGGATCGCAGCCATCAGCGCCCGCCGGACCATCTGCGGCCGCCGCCGTGCCAGGATGTAGCCGGCGGAGCCAGCCAGCACGTCGATCCAGCGCGCCAGCCCATCCGCGAGGCCCACCGGCATCCGTCGATGCATCCAGTCCGATAGGCGGTCTCTGGCCGGGCGCGAGACGATGAAGGTGGGCGAGCGCTCCAGCATGGGGACAGGCGCCGCCGTCCGGGCCAGCGCAGGGATCACGGTCACCGCCGTGGCGCCGCTGCCGATGACGACGATCCGCTTGCCGGCATAGTCGAGGTCTTCCGGCCAGAGCTGGGGATGGACGATGCGGCCGGCGAAGCGCGCGGCGCCGGTAAAATCCGGCATATAGCCGCCTTCATAGTCGTAATACCCGCTGCACATATGGAGAAAGCCGGCCGTCAGCCGCCCGCCGGCCTCGGTCTCCACCGTCCAGCGCGCATCCTTCGACGACCAGGACGCGCGCACCGCCCGCTGGCCGAAACGGATATGGCGGTCGATGCCGTAAAGCGCCGCGGTTTCGCCGATATAATTGCGGATCGCGGTGCCATCGATGATCGTCTTGTCGCCGCGCCAGGGCCGGAACGGGAAACCCAGCGTGTGCATCGAGGAATCCGAGCGGATGCCGGGGAAGCGGAACAAGTCCCAGGTTCCGCCGATGGCGTCGCGCGCCTCCAGGATCGCGAAGCTCTTCTGCGGGCACTCGGTCTGCAGCCGATAGCCGGCGTCGATGCCGGAGATACCGGCGCCGACGACCAGGACATCGAAATGCTCGACGGTTCGATCAGCAGGCATGGCGCGTGTTTTCCGCCGCCCGCGCCCTGCTGGCAACCGCAAATCGCGATAGCGCGCCAACTCGCTAAAAAGCGCGGCACATCGCAAACCGCAAAACGGTTCTCGCAAAATGCAAAGCCCCCGCATTTTGCAAATCGCAACTTGCTCGCAATTCCAGTGCGCCTAGGCTCGGCCGCCCGGCCGCGGTCCGCAACGCGTGCAAGGATTTCCAAACTATCTCAATGGATTAACCCGATTTCTCCGGACTTGGCATCCTCTTCGGCAAAACTGGCACCACGGTTGCAGTGACGGTGGCGAGCGTTTTGTTCGAGGGCACAGGACGGAGGCACATGATGAAGAACGACAATCAGCTGCGCGACGAGGCCGGCTATAAGGGGTTCGAATTCGACTACAACCGCAACGTGATTTTCGACCACGGCCTCGTCATCCGGCTGGCGCCACATGAGGCCGACATCCTGAAGACGCTGCTGGACCAGCGCGGCCGGCCGACGCCGATGAGTACGCTGATCGCCAAAGTCTACGGCATCCGCGAGCCGGACGCCGCCGCCATCTCGATCCGCGTCGCGATCCACTCGCTGCGCAAGAAGATCAAGGCGACCGGCATGGCGATCCGCGTAGAGCCATCGGTCGGTTACGAAATCGATGCGTCCCGCATTCCCGAGCTGAACCGCCGCCTGACTGACAAGATCCTGCTGGCGCTGAACCTGGCGCAAGCAGACGAGGAGTCCGACGTCGTCCGCCTGCTGGAGCAGGCGCTGTCCCTGGCCGCCGGGAAGCGGGCCGCGAAATTCCCTGCCAAGACCATTCCGTTCCCGAGCGCCATCGCGGCCTGACCCACACGCGATAACCGACAAGGATGAGGGATGGGCCTCTCCCGCAAGGGGGGAGGCCCTTTTTTTCTGAACGGCGCCGGGAGACCGGATGGCGTCCTTCGACGGATCGGTAGCTTTGCTGTAGAGATGCGGGACCGATCCGCCGGAGTTGGCTTGCGACAATGACGAAGAAGAAGACGGAAAACTCCGGTCCGGTCTCGAGG
>CAZNNJ010000095.1:1944-11695 GCA_964574305.1 uncultured Rhodospirillales bacterium
CGGGGCGGGTTCGGGGGCTGGGTGTGGAAGATTTTCGGATTCCGGCCGGGATCGATCGGGACGTGCTGCTGATGTAAGGTGGGCTGACGCGTGTCGGACGGCTGAACGAGCTTTTCCTGTCATCGGTCACCCACAAGGTGTTCGGGTCGATGAAGCACGGCTATGGCGAGCCCTGGGTGCTGTACACGCTGATGATCGCAGGTCCGCCGTTCCGCTCGTCACCGACGGTGCTGTGCCGCCGGTCGCTGCTGACATCGGGCGGGATGACAAAGACGCTGGGCAAGCTGGAGAAGGCGGGGCTCATCACCCGTATCTACGATGCCAACGATCGGCGGGCTCTCCTGGTCGAGCTTACGCCCAAGGGACAGGAATGGGGCCTGGCGCTGATGCGCCACGTGGCCGAGAGCTATGAGGCCGTCTTTGGCGAAAACGCCAGGCAGCATTACGAGGCCCTGCGCGCGATCCTGACCCATCTGGAAGGGCTGACCGGCCAGATCGATACGCGGTCGCTGATCTAGGGAATCCCAGTCTAAGCGGGCGTATACCAGATCGGCGAGGTCCAGGCCCGCTCCTTCGCGGTCAGCGGCACCGTGTCGGGCAGCTTCACCTTCAGCCGGTGAGCGTCGTAGGTGCTCCAGCGGCAGACCGGGTCCTCGAGAACGCGAACATAATAGACGGCGCGGAGCTTGGCGTCGAAGGCCGGATCGGTCCAGGTGGCGGACAGCTCCGCCGCGCCCTTGCCCGGCGTCACCGCGCATGTATCGGTATCCACCTTGGCGCCGTTGTCGGCGCAGAGGCCGGTCTTGGGATCGGCCATGATGCCGTCCGAACAGGCGACGTCATAGATCTTGACCATGTTCTTGCCGTCGGCGACCCAGCCCTTGACGATCTGCACCTTCTGCAGCGGGGCGCTGTCGGGATCGCGCGTCGCCCAGACGACGAAGCGGGGCGTCTTGCCAGACACTGGCGGCTTCAAATCGCCCCCCATCGGCACGCCCTTGGCATAGCCGATCTTCACCAGGTCGGGATTGGCGTGCAGCCTGTCCGGATAGTCGAACGAGCCGAAGAACCGCACCTTGATGCGGGTGCCGCTGGTGCCGAAGGTCTCGCGCCGCGCCAGCGCGTCCCAGATCGTGTCGCGCGCGTTCTTTTCCGCCCACACGCCGGTCAGACCGCCGGGGCTGAAATGCAGGGTCTGCGAATCCGCCGGTTCGTCGGGGTCCTGGCCCTGGGCCGATGGTTTCAGCCCCAGCCGCTTCTCGGCCGCCACCGTTTCGCCGTTCCAGCCGCGATAGTCGGTCTCCGGCGTTCCGCCCGGCATCGCCAGGTGGCTGTCGGTGGCGCCGACGAAACCGTATTTGAACGGGTTGACCCCCCATTTCGCCGCCACGCCCAGCCCGCTGACAATGCCGTCGCGCACGAATGAGGCAGGGCTCTCGCAGCCCAGCTCCTGCCCCGGCGCGCACGGCTTCATCACGATGCCGTAATTGCATTCCTCATCGGAAAGGCCGATCCCGACCTGGCATTCCGACGTCCCCTTCACCTGTGTGATCTCGATCAGCGGCTCGATCCGGGCGCGGCGGTCCAGCACGTCGCGCGTCCATTCGGTGCCGTCGCTGTTCTTTTCCCAGAAGAAGCGTCCCCAGGAATAGTTGCTGTTATGCGGGATGGTCAGCGCCCGGCATGGTTCCTTGCACTTCTCCTCCAGCCATTTCATGAGGTCCTCGCCCGAGCCGTCATAGGATGAGAAGACATTGTCCGGCACGGTGACGGTACGGAAGATCACATTGCGATGGAGCTGGCCGTTCTGCGGCGCCATCGGCGAGAATTCGAAGGCGATGAGCGTGGTGAACTTGCCGGGCTCGTTGAAACGGTCGGCGATCCGCTGCTCGCTCTGCCACAGGCGGAGCGCGGCGCCGACGCAGCGCTCGCCGGTGTCGCCGCAGATGGCGGCCGGGCGCTTGGGATGGGCACTCATCAGCCCGTCCTTGGTCTCGAAGAAGATGCCGACATCGCGCTTCCTGACGCGCTCGCAGTAGGTGCCGTTATAGACCTCGCTGGCAGGATCGGTGCAGAGCTCGACATCGCCCAGCGTCTCGGCATGGTCGGTCACCGACATGAAATCGAGCGGGACCTTTCGCTTCACCTTCTCCCCATCCGGCAGGGTCAGCTCGCCGCCGCGGCCGAACGTATAGGCCGCCACCGGGTCGTTGGCATTGCCCCAGACATAGCTGTCGATCGAGTAGGCGGTATGGACATGCAGCTCGCCGAAATAGGCATTCTTCATCGGATTGGCCTCTTCGGCCAACGCCGGCACCGCCGCCAGCCCCGCCGCCGACAGCATCAGCACACCCAGCCGCCTCAGTATCGCATCCGGCGCCATGATCGTTCCCGCCCCCCGACCTTGAGTCCCTGTCGCGTGCAAAGTCTCTTTCCAGAAAGATATTATTCGACCCTGGGCCCGTCAATCGGGATTGCGGGACTTCCTTGATCCCGGGATTCGGAAGCGGCATGCTCTTTCACCTCAATCACAGACCGGGGAACCGCCATGAAGCTGAGCTGGGGAGGATTCGAGGGGGCCCGGAACATGGGTGCGCTCGCCGCGCGCATCGAGGAACTGGGGTTCGATACGGTCGGCGCGGTGGAGACACGGCACGATCCGTTCGTCCAGTCGGCGGTGATGATCGAACATACGCACCGCATCGAGGTGATGACGACCATCGCCGTCGCCTTCGCCCGCACGCCGATGCTGCTGGCCTATGCCGCGCATGACCTCAACAGCCTCTCGGGCGGGCGCTTCATCCTTGGGCTGGGGTCGCAGACCAAGCCGCATATCGTCCGCCGCTTCGCCATGCCCTGGTCGCAGCCGGCCGAACGGATGCGCGAGATGATCCGCGCGCTGGGCGCGATCTGGGACAATTGGTACGACGGCAAGCCGCTCGCCTTCGAGGGGCAGTTCTATTCCCACACCTTGATGACGCCGAACTTCACGCCGACGGATATCGAGCACGGCCGGCCCAAGGTCCACCTCGCCGCGGTCGGGCCGCATATGACCGATGTCGCGGCGGAGCTGACGGACGGGCTGATCTGCCATTCCTTCACCACCGAGCGCTATGTCCGCGAGGTGACCCTGCCGGCGATCGAGCAGAGCCTGGCCCGGCATGGCCGCAAGCGCGGCGATTTCGAGGTCACCGGCACGCAATTCATCGCCACCGGGCATGACGACAAGAGCCTGGCCAAGGCGGTGACCGCCGCCAGGCGCCAGATCGCCTTCTACGGCTCGACCCCCGCCTATCTCGGCGTGCTGGAGCTGCACGGCTGGGGCGACCTGCACCGCGAGCTGCACAGCCTGTCGAAACGTGGCCAGTGGGAGGAGATGGGCCGGCTGATCGACGATGACGTGCTGAATACCTTCGCCATCGTCGGCCCGCCTGCCCAAGCTGCTGCCGAGCTCAAGCGCCGGTTCGAAGGGCTGTTCGACCGAACCTCGCTCGGCATGGGGAACAATCTCGACGCAGCCGGGGAGCTGATTTCGGCGCTGCGCGGCTGACGAGACTATTGAGCTGGCTTGGCGCTCAGCTCGACCAGATGGGGATGGTCGATCTGATCTTGGATGAAGGCGTTCCAGTCCGCCGCCCGGGCGGTCAGCCGCGCCGTCACCTGTTCGTCGGTCACCAGCATGAAGCGGTTTGACAGGATCGCCTCGACGACCATTTCGCCGACCGCGCCGGCATCGCGCACCGGAAATTCGGCGCCCGGGCCGCGCATCTGGGTCGGTTGGCCGACCATCCGGACGGAGCGGCCGATATTGGTCGCAACCGGACCCGGGCAGAGGCATGTGACGCCGATCCCCTTCGGCCGCAGATACAACGCCAGCCCCTCCGAAATCTGGATCAGCGCCGCCTTTGCCGCGGCATAGGGCGATCGATCGAAGGAATAGGTAAAGAGCCCGGCAAAGGACGCAGTGTTGACGATATGCCCCTCGCCCTGCTCCAGCAGCAGCGGGAGGAAGGCAAGGTTGCTGCGGACGACCGAGAACAGGTTGATCTCGAAATCGCGGCGCCAATGCTCGATCGATATCTGATCCGGGAGGCCCATCGAGATCACGCCGACATTGTTCATCACGATATCGACCCGCCCGAACCGGGCAAGCGCGGCATCGCGCAGATCGGTCATCGCCGTTTCCCCGGCGACGTCGCAGCGCAGGCCCATGGCATCGCCGCCACTCTCCGCGATCTCGGCCGCCGCTTCGGTCGCGCCGTCGCCGTTCATGTCGGCGACGACGAGCTTTGCGCCGCGCGCCGCCAGCGCCATGGCTGTCGCCCTGCCGATCCCGCTCGCGCCACCAGTGACGACCGCGATCCTGCCCTTCAAATCCTTCATCACAGGCCTCCGTGGGGTCAGTCTATCAGCTGCTGCTTGCGCAAGGTCGCCGTCGCCACGCGCCGGGCCGAATTCGCTGCCGGGAAGCCGGCATAGGCGGTCGAATGGTACAGCACCTCCTCCAGTTCCTTCAGGGTGACACCGTTCGCCAGCGCGATCGGCACATGCACCATCAGCTCGTCATGGGCGCGGAGCGCGATCAGGATGCCGAGCGTCAGCAGGCTGCGGCTCCTCAGATCCAGGCCGGGGCGAACCCACAGCTGGGAGAAGACGTTTTCGAAGGCAAGCCGTCCCATCTCGGCCGCAAAATTCGGACTGGCCTCGGCGGCCATCTCGTCCATCGCCTTCGACGACCAGGTTTTGAACAGGGCCATCGCCGCGGCCATAGTGTCTTCGCCGGACATCGGCATCCTCCCTTCCGTCTAGTGCGCCATCGACACAGCCGCGTTCGGGTCCGACCGCCGCAGCAGCAGAACCGTTCCGATGCAGAGGAACAGGGCCACACCGAACACGAATAATGAATCGGCATAGGCCATCACCAGCCCTTGTTCAATGATCCGGGCATGGATCGCCGACAGGGCTTGCATGTCGCGATGGGCGACATCGGCCGCACCGCTGCCCACAATCCTGCCCATCCCGTGCACATAGTCCCACAGCAGGCGCGAATTGCCGTCGACCCGCTCCGAGATCATCTGGGCGTGGAAGACCGAGCGGCGGTCGAGGATCACGGCGGTCAGCGCCAGCCCGACCGATCCGCCCAGATTGCGGACCATGTTGAACAGGCCCGAGGCATCGGCGGCATTTTCGATGCTGATTCCAGCAGTCGCGACCTGGGATAGCGGGATGAACACGAC
This sequence comes from uncultured Rhodospirillales bacterium, assembly GCA_964574305.1. Lineage (GTDB taxonomy): Bacteria > Pseudomonadota > Alphaproteobacteria > BOG-932 > Roseiterribacteraceae > BOG-932. Next base: position 7,182 of record CAZNNJ010000095.1, read on the forward strand.
CGCCAGGCCGATGCCGCGCACCACCTGCGGCCAGAACAGCGCGTCGCCGTCGCTGAGCGCAGTAATGTCGATATTCATCAGGCAGCCCACCCCAAGCAACGCCAAGCCGATGGCGATGGTGAGGCGCGAGCCCAGCCGGCTCTGGATCGGCGCGGCGAGCGGCGTGAACAGCATGGACGCCCCGTTGAGCGAGAGCATCGACACGCCGACCTGCTGCGAATCGTAATGCGCGATCGTGCCCAGAAAGGCCGGGCCGAAGAAGACGCCGAAATAGAGGATGGCGCCGAAGATGGCGCTGATCAGCAGGCTGGCGCTGAAGCTGCGGTCCTTGAGCAGCGACAGGCGGACGACCGGGTTGCGGTGCCGCCGCTCGACATGGATCAGCGCGGCAAAGGAAATCGCGCTGGTGACGCTCAGCCTTGTAATGAGGTCGGAATCGAACCAAGCCTCGCGCTGCCCCTCCTCCAGCACGACGGTCAGGCAGGCGAGCGACACGGTCATCAGGAACAGGCCGACCCAATCGGCGTTGCGCAGCTCTTCGAGCCGCGCCCGCGCGCCGTCCAAGGTCGCCATCAGCACGACGATGAGCCCGATGCCGATCGGCAGGTTGAGGATGAACAGATAGGGCCAGCCGAAATGATCGGTGATCCAGCCGCCGACGACCGGCCCCAGCGACGGGGTGATCATCGCCCCCGTCGTGAACAGCGCGAAGCCGGCCAGCTGCTTGGAGCGCGGCAGGACGGTGAGGATGATCGTCTGCGCCGACGGGATCAGCGCCGCGCCGGTCAGGCCCTGGCCGATGCGGAAGGCAATCATCTCGGTCAGGTTGGTCGACAGAGCGCAAAGCAGCGAGAAGAAGACGAACAGGGTCACGGCCGAGATCAGCAAGCGGCGCAAACCCATGAGCCGGGTCAGCCAGGCACTCATCGGGATGACCACGATCTCGGCCGCCAGATAGCCGGTCATGATCCAGGTACCCTCCGAGATCGTGGCGCCGATCTCACCCTGGATCTGAGGCAGAGAGGAGACAGTGATCGAGGTGTCGAGCGTCACCATCGCCGCGCCGATTGTGCCTGCGATCACCGCGATCCAAGCGCGCAGATCGGCCTTGGAATCTACCGCTGTATCAGCGACCGCCATCGGCCCGGTCACGGGTGTCGACAGTCGCGGTCACCGACAGCCCGGGCAGCAGCGCCGCCTTGAGCGCAGGATCGGCCTCGATGCGGATGCGGACGGGGACGCGCTGGACGATCTTGGTGAAGTTGCCGGTCGCGTTTTCCGGCGGCAGCAGCGCGAACTGGGCGCCGGTGCCGGGGGACCAGCTTTCAACCTTCCCGGGCACCACCGCGTCCGGCAGCGCGTCGACATGGATCTCGACCGGCTGCCCGACCTTGAGGCGGCCGATCTGGGTCTCCTTGTAGTTGGCCTCGAGATAGACGTCCTGCAGCGGCATCACCGACATCAAGCGGGTGCCGGCGACAACGAACTGGCCGATCGAGACCGTCTTGTCGCCGACCCGCCCCTTGATGCGGCTGCGCAACTCGGTGGCGACGAGGTCGAGCTTGGCCGACTGCAGGGCGGCATTGGCAGCCTCGCGCCGGCTTTCGCCCTGGCCAACCTGGGCTTTCAGCACATCGACGGCGCGGTCGGCGCTGGTGACAGCGGCCTGGGCCTCGGCCAATTCGGCGCCGGTCTGGCCCGACATGGTGCGGGTCTGGTCGACCTGCTGGTGCGAGACCGCGCCGGTCTCGGACAGCTTTCCGTAGCGGTCGGCCTCGCGGCCGGCATAGGCGGCTCTGGCTTCGGCCACCGCGGCGGCGGCGCGCGCCTGTTCGAGGATGGATTGCTGATGGGCGATCTCGGCCTTGAGCCGCCTGATATCGGCCTCGGCAGCATCGACATCGGCCTGGGCGCGGGCGACCTGGGCCCTGTAGGTATCGTCCTCGATCCGGACCAGCAGCTGTCCCGGCATGAGATCCTGGTTGGCAGGCACCAGCACCTCGGCGACATAGCCGCTCACGCGCGGCGCCACCACCATCGCGTCGGCCTTAAGATAGGCATCATTGGTCGACTCAAGGAACCGGCCGACCAGCAGCCAGCGCGCGCCGAAGGCAATCGCCGCGACCGCCGCCCCGGCTACCAGCAGCGGAACGACCAAGCGCCGCGTCCCCGTTTTCGACGGGACGGCCGGCGCTGTATCGGGGTCGCTGATTGCGGTCATCGTAAAGAAACGATACGGTTCCGATCCGATATTCGCAAGCAGGCAATGACGTCAGAAACCGAAATCACCGGCAGGCGCCACAGCGGCGGACGCCCACCCCGCGTGGCGGTCGAGGAGCTGAATGCACGGGTGGTCGTCTGCGCGGCCCGACTGTTCATGGAGCGCGGCTATGCCGGCGTGTCGATCGAGGCGGTCGCCGCCCAGGCCGGCGTCGGCAAGAACACGATCTATCGCCGCCACGCCACCAAGGCCGACCTGTTCCAGGCCGTCGTCGACGAGCAGATCCGCACGCTGCTGGGCACGCCCCCGGCGATCGAGGAGCGCGACCTGGCGCGCGGCCTCACCCGGCTGGCGGTGACCTTGGTGGAGGCCGCGCTCAACCCCGAAACGACCGCGCTGCAGCGCCTGGTCATCGCCGAGGCCGAGCGCTTCCCGGAAATCGCCGCGATCTGCCTTGAGCACGCCTTCCGCCCGGCCATCGGTCTGGCGCGATCCGTCCTGGCGCGGGCGAATGGCGGGGAAACTCCCGAGAGGCTGGACTTCGCCGCCCAGCAGTTCGTCGCCGCGGTTGTCTACGGCCCCCATCTCGACGCGCTGATGGGCCGCCGCACCCTGCACTCAGCCGATGATATCGCCCGCTATGCCGAGAAAGCGGTGGCGCTGTTCCTGACCGGCTGGCGTCAGCCGGCCCGGCGTTAATGATGCCCACCGGCCGCCAGGTCGGGGCCGGTTGTCGCTGGCGGCGTCGTGTAGCTGACAGAGACGGAATTTCCCTGCTGATTGACGAAGAAGCCCGCGGCAACATACTGGCCGAACAGGTGGATCGTGGCAGTGCGGGCAAGAACGCTGAGCGTCAGCGTTCCTTGCGGCGCGCCGCCCGACGCCGGCGTGTAAGAATAGTTGAGCACGCCCGCCCCGAAATTGATGATCTCGATCCTGTCGTTCCCGCCGAAGCCGGAGATCGAGAGCGGAACCGTTGCCGTATTGGGCGTAATCTCGAGGGTGGTATTCGCGCCCATCGTGGTGGTGCCGGAGATCTGGCCGCCGAAGAGAACGTCTTCGGTCGCGTTCTTCTGCAAGGTGAGCGCGCTGGCGACCGCGCCGGATGAGACGACCAGCGTGACGCCGGAACCGACCGTCTGGCTTTTCAGCACCGTCCCCGCACCCAGCCCGACAGTGCTGCCAGCCAGGGCGTTGTAGGTGACGGCGCCGCCATTGAGAACGAGCGTGCCGCCCTTCATGACGGTGGCGCCGCTTTCGATGGCCCCCTTGTCGACGACCTCGGTACCGCCGGCGCTGACGACAGTCCCGCTGGTCAGGCCGCCGGACGAAACGGCCAGAGTGACGCCCTTGCTGACGGCGAGGCCCTTATAGACTCTGCGGTTGCTGGCCGAGGTCACCTCCTCGAAGCCGCCGGCGGCGATCGTCCCGGTAAAGACGCCGCCCGCGAGATCGACTGTGCCGCCATTCTGGACGATCAGGCCCGATGCCGTGCCGCCGGCATCGAGCACCTCCTTGCCGCCGCTCTTCACTGTGGCACTGATGGACTTCCCGCCGAAAGACACCACCTCCTGGCCGAGGCCGGTGACGATGGTCGAACTGGCGATGCCGCCGTTGAATATGACCTGAGAGCCGCCCGACACCGCGGTGGCGATGGCCTTGCCGCCCTTGGAGACGGATTCCAGCCCGCTTTGAACCTGTGTGGCCGACGTCTTGCCCCCGGAAACGACGATCAGGGTTCCCCCCTTGACGACAGCGCCGGTCAGGGTTTGACCCGAATGGACGACGACTTTATGTCCGGAAGAAACGACCGTAGACATCGAAGGGCCTCAAAATCGGAGAACGGAAAATTTTCCCGCAAAAGATAACTTCCGACCTTTCAAAATACTATAGGCTTATCCTTAATAGATTTTGTCTGTACTTTATAGCATAAATGTTAATAGGCGTAACCTTATAATTTAGCCAATTGGATTTTCATTTTCATTACATATATATGACAGATCGATGACGGTGGAGTAGATCCCCATCCGCCTTGCCCGCGTTGCGCCGGAGGGATAGCGTTCACCGCAAATCCACGGGCATCAATGCATGCCGGTTCCGGGGGAGGAAGCGATGCTCGACCTTTTGGTCAAGGGCGGAATTGTGGTCGACGGCACGGGCGCACCGCGCCGCAAGGCCGATATCGGCGTCCAGGGCGGCCGCATCGTCGCGGTGGGCGAGGTCGGAGACGCTGCCAGGCAGACGATCGATGCCGGCGGCCGCGTGGTGGCGCCCGGCTTCGTCGACATCCACA
>CAZNNJ010000096.1:0-9311 GCA_964574305.1 uncultured Rhodospirillales bacterium
TTGCGGCAACCCGGCTCCAATCTGCGCCAACCCTCCGTCACACCCCCGACTCGGATTGCCACCCTCCACGCTCTTTCCCGCCACAAAGGCCGGCCTGTTCTCGCTGGCCCGCACTCTGTCGGGCGAACTGACCGGCCGCGGCATCCGCGTCAATGCCGTCAGCCCCGGCCCGGTGGCGACGCCGATCTACGACAAGCTGGGCCTGACCGGCGCCGATCTCGATGCCGCCAAGGAGGGCATCCGCGCCCAGATCCCGCTTGGCCGCTACGGCACCCCCGGCGAGGTCGCCAGCGCCATCGTCCACCTCGCCTCCGACGAATCCGCCTACACGGTCGGCAGCGAGATCATCATAGACGGCGGCATGAGCAATATCTGAGTTTTGCAAGGTAAAGGGCGGCGGCCGGCGATGGCCGCCGCTTTTCTATGAAATTTAACCACGAAGGACACAAAGGCCACTATGACAGCCGAACCTGTGGAAACAAGGCGACGATTCCTCGGCATGCTGAAAATAAGAAACGATTTCTTATTCTTAGCTTCGTGGCCTTTGTGTTCTTTGCGGTTAAATTTCCTTCTTTTGCGGTCGCACGATCAGGCGCACCGCACCCTCGAACCAGGGCTGCGTCCGCAGATGCCCATAGGTGGCGTCCCACACGCCTGAGGCCAAGTTCGCCGCGAGCCCTGCAACGATCCTCTCTTCGTCCGCCGGCGCCACGAAACCCCAGGCGGATTGCGACTTGCGCACGGCCGGGTCCAGGAACAACTCCGGTCGACCGTAGAAGGCTTCGCTGAAGCCGTCGATGCAATCGAGGGGGATCGGCACCGGGCGGACCTCGCAGCCACCGCCTAGTCCGGTGCATATCCGCTCGATGGCAGGATAGCGGCGGCGTTCGACGGCGAACAGTTCGGGTGCGTATTCGCCCAGCCATAGCCGGTCCAGCGCCTCGCCGTCGAAGGTCAGCACGACGATCGGCCCGCGCGTGACGCGGACCAGTTCGCCGAGGCCCTTTTCCAGATCGCCCCATTGATGGACCGTCAGCGTCGCCATGGCGGCGTCGACCGAGCGGTCGTCCAGCGGCAGCTTTTCGGCCACGCCATGGATCGCCGGCGCCAGATGCGCCGGCCGTTGGGTCCGCATCGCCGCCGAGGGCTCGATGGCGATGACATGCCGGTCGGCAGGCTCATACGATCCGGCGCCGGCCCCGACATTCAGCACCGTCCGCGCCGGACCCAGCGCCGCATGCACTTGCGCCGCGATCCTGGGATCGGTCCGCCGCTGCCGGGCATAGAATTGACCATTCGCGTCGTAGTCGAAATCGCCGGTGCTGAGCCTCGTCATTTGCCGATGTGCCTCATCAGATTCCGCTTTCCCCCATCCCGCCATCCCACTAGTATCGGAAAAACCATACTAGACCGTATGAAATTTGAAACGGCCCGAACGGGCGGGGAGGCGGCGTGAGCGATTCGCTTATATTCACAACGGAATCCTTGATCGCGGAAGCGAAGGAGCGGACCGGCGGGCGGGACGATTTCGGTGAGCCGCAGTTCCTGGAGGGGCTGGAGCGGTTCATCCGCTCGCTGAGGGACGACGCCTACCTGAACGATGTCGGCCAGCATATCGCCAAGGCGCGGGCGATGGGCCACACGATCAACCGGCTGAACTATATCGGCGACCGCAAGCAATATCCGGCGATCGCCGGGCAGAAGATCGTGAAGCCGGTCTTCATCATCGGGCTGGGGCGCACCGGCTCGACCATTCTCCATGACATCCTGGCGCAGGACCCGGCCAATCGCGCGCCCCTGACCTGGGAGATCACCTATCCCTCGCCGCCGCCGCAGACCGCGACCTTCGAGACCGACCCCCGCATCGCCACGACCGAGGCGGGCTTCCCGCCGATGGATTTCCGGCGGGAGAAGTTCAAGGCGATGCACCCGATGGGGGCGCAGCTCAGCCAGGAATGCGTCGTCATCATGGGCGACACGATGTGCACGCCGCTGTTCCACAACCAGTTCCGCGTGACCTCCTATCAGGACTGGGTCGATGACGGCGCGGATTGGAGCCGCGTCTACGAGTTCCATCACCAGCAGCTTCAGCACCTGCAGTCGGGTCATATGTGCGACCGCTGGGTGCTGAAGACCGGGGCGCATATGTGGGGGTTGGAGCATCTGCTCGAGACCTATCCCGACGCGCGGATCGTCTTCACCCATCGCGACCCGGTGAAGTCGCTCACCTCCTATGCCAGCCTGACCGCCCTGGTGCATGAAATGGGCAGCGACACCGTCGACAAATTCGAGGTCGCCCGCGATTGGAACCGCCGGCTGAAGGCGAAGCTGGAGCATGCGATCGCCGTCCGGGCGGCGAGGGATTATCCCGATGCCGTGTTCTACGACATGAAATTCTCGAAGTTCGTGCGCGACCAGTTCGCCGTGGTCGAGAAGATCTATGAGGCGTTCGACCTGCCGATGTCGGATGAGGGCGCGGCGCGCATGAAATGGTTCATCGCCGACAACCCGCAGGGCAAGCACGGCATCCACCGCTATGAGGCGCATGAATACGGCATCGACCCGGCGGTCGTGCGCCGGGATTTCCGCCCCTATATCGAACGCTTCGACCTGAAGCCGGAATAAGCACCACAGGAGGACAGGGATATGGACGGAACGATGAAGGCATGGCGCACCCATGTCTATGCCGAGCCCAGCACGGCGCTGAAGCTGGACACGGTCGACATCCCGCAGCCGGGCGACGGGGAGCTGCTGGTCAAGACCGAGGGCATCCCGCTCAACCTCAACGACCTGGAGCGCATCCGCGGCGGCAACATGATGGCCGAGCAGAAGCTTCCCTACAGCCCGGGCATGGAGGTGATGGGCACGGTGGTCGCGACCGGCGCCCGCGCCGAGGCCTATATGGGCAGGCGGGTGGCGGCGATCACCAAGAACGCCACCGGCGGCTTCGCCGAATATGCGGTCTGTCCCGCCGGCGGCGCGTTCGAGATGCCGGCCGATATCCCGATGCCCGACGCCGCGGCGATCTTCTTCCCGTTCCATCTCGCCTGGCTCGGCCTCTATGACCGGGCCGACCTCAAGTCCGGCGAGTGGGTGCTGATCCATGCCGCCGCCGGCGGCGCCGGGTCGGCGGCGATCCAGCTCGCCGTCAACCGCGGCGCCCGCGTCATCGCCACCGCAGGCTCCGACGAAAAGCTGGCCCTGTGCCGGGAGATGGGGGCCGAGGTCGCGGTCAACTACAAGACCGAGGATTTCCAGAAGATCGCGCTGGAAAAGACCGGCGGCAAAGGCGTCGATGTCGTGTTCGACAATATCGGCCAGGCGGTGATGGAGAAGTCCTTCAAATCCATCGCCTATAACGGCCGCTATCTGATGATGGGCTTCGCTTCGAACAAATTGGTGGTGGACGAGAAGTTCATCGTCCCGCGCGCCGTGTCGCTGGGCAATTTCCGCCTGTGCGGCGTGCTGCTGTCCTACGCGCCCGACCCGGCCGTGCCGATGATGAAGGCGCACACCGGGTGGAATTTCGCGCCGACCAGCCTGGGCGCCGAGATCACCCGCAATCTGGTCGAGCTCTATCGGGCGGGGAAGATCCGCACCGTCATCGGCCAGGTGGTCGATTTCGCGCACGTGCCGCAGGCCTTCGAGGGCATGGCGGCTTCCAAAACGACCGGCCGGATCGTCGTCCGGCTGTAAGATGACCCCCGATTTCGCGCGTCGTTTCAGTGTTTTGGAGGCGGCGTGCGAAACCCATAAAAATCCGCCCACATATCCGAAAAATAACGGGAATCTTAAGGGTTACCGCCGGGGAACTGTCTGATACCGGACGGAGGATTGTCGAACCCCGATACGCCCCTATCATCAATTTTAAGGTTCAAGGTTTTCCGGGGCGCGAGCGGCTGAAAGTCAGGGTGCGGCGCCCCCACGTCAAGGGCGCGTCTATTGGATTCGAGCTTACTGCCTGTCACTGCCAATCTCCTGCTCAATATAATGAGTCCCGACGACCTTGCGCTGTTGGCGCCGCATCTGGAAAAGGTGGCGCTGACGCGCCGGCAGGTGCTGACGACGCCCGGGCAACTGATCGAGCATGTCTATTTCCTCGAGGACGGCGTGGCCTCGGTGGTGTCGAGCAGCGCGGATTCGGTGGTGACCGAGGTCGGCATCTTCGGGCGCGAGGGCCTGTCGAGCATTTCCGTGCTGCTGGGCTCGGACCGCTCACCGCACGAGACCTTCCTCCAGGTCGACGGCACCTCCGCCTGGCGCATCGGGGTGGAGCCGTTCCGCGCGGCGATCGCCGAGAGCCCGCAGCTCAAGGACCTGCTGCTGCGCTATGTCCAGACCTTCCTGATCCAGGTCGCCAACAGCGTGGCCTCCAACGCCCATAACCGGATCGAGGTCCGTCTCGCCCGCTGGCTCCTGATGTGCCACGACCGCATCGACGGCGATGACGTCCATCTCACCCATGAATTCATGTCGATGATGGTGGCGGCCCAGCGTACCGGCGTGACCCTCACCCTGCACATACTGGAAGGGGCCGGCATCATCCAGTCGCAGCGCGCCCGGATCACCATTCTCGACCGCGACAAGCTCGAGGAGCTGGCCGGCGATTCCTACGGCCAGCCGGAGGCTGAGTATCGGCGCCTGATCGGCCCGATCGGCCGGGACAGGTGACGCGGACCCGCTGGTTTAGTATTGGTAATTCAATAAATTCCAGGAAAAACCGGGGTAACCTTGGCTGAGCGAGATACGTTCGACAGGATTGGCCTCATCGTCGTGGAAGACGAGGCGCTGATCCGAAATGAGCTGGTCGAGGCATTCTCCTATTATGGATTTTACGTGCTTGGCGCGGAGGATGCCGCGGAGGCGCTCAAGGTTTTGCAGGAAAAAGGGCCGCATATTCAGGTCGTCTTCACCGATGTGCATTTGCCCGGGGCGACGAACGGCGTGGTGCTGGGGCAGCATATCCGCAAGACCTGGCCCTGGATTTCCCTGCTGGTCACATCGGGCTACGGCACGCCCGATCCGTCGCAGATGCCGGACGGCAGCCGGTTCGTGCTCAAGCCCTATAAGATCAGCAGGATCGCGGAGCAGATCCGGGAAATGGTGCGGGGCGCGCACCGTGGTAACGATTGATAAATGCCGCCAACTCTTTGATCGGCCTTGGCATCGACGATTTTCTTGGGGCCAAGCTTGCTTGCCTCGGTCGGCGCAGTTGTGCATCATCGGCCTCATGATCACGGCAAATAAAGAAAATCATCTTCGGACCTCGGGAAATGCGCGCCCTTCCGGCGTATGGACTGCCCATATTTCGGCGATGAGATGACGCCGCAGCCGCTGCGGTCCCCTTTTGAAGGGGAAGCGGCCGATCCGATCGGTGGTGAAGGGCTTCACCGGCCGAGGCTTGTGCTGTGGCTGTTTGTATCCCTGCCTCCTTATGCCGAAACCGAACGACGGCACATCGTCAGCCGGCTGAGCGGTCTCAACCATGCCTTCGCCGGCGCTGTCCGGATCGAGCCGTTCGGCCCGGGGATCGAGGCGGTGGCGGACGACGGCACGCTGGGCGCCGCCGATTGCGACGCCGTCATCGCGGTGCTGAGGCCGCGTTTTCCCGACGATCCGGAGATTGCGGAGCAGGCCGGGGCCCGCGGCGGCGCCGCCGGGCTGGTCTCGGCGATGGGCAAGGGCGGCGCGGCCGGTCTGCCCGACATCCATATCTTCCGCTACGCCGAGTCACCCGATCAGGCCGCCGCCGACACCGACTGGCAGGGCGGCAAGCGCGCCTTCGAGGCCTGGTTTCGTGCCCGCGGCGGCCAAGGCCTGTCCTTTGACGATTTCTCGTCCGCCGACGGGTTCGCGGCCCGCCTCGATGAGCGGCTTGGGTCCTGGCTGACGGGGCTCGGTTTCGAACCGCCGCCTATTTCCAAGCCGGCTGCCGATATCGTCGCCTTCGCGGCGGAGATCGCCGAGACGCCATTGCCCGCGGCCGAGCCCGCTGAAACCGCCGAGCCGGAGCCGGAGACGGCCGAGGAGCCGCCTGCCGCCGAGGTGATGCCGGAGATCGAACCGGCGCCGGCGCCTGAGATATTCTCGACCATCCCGGCTCACGAAGAGTCGGCCGAGGTCGTACGCCGCGACCGGTTCCGGCGGCTCACCAATTTCCTCTATCGCCGGCAGACCACCTACACGCCGCCGGAGGAGGATGAGCTCGAACCCGCCCTCGAGCCCTCTCCGGAAACCGCCGACCTGACCGAAATCCCGGAAGAGCCCGTGGTCGACGGCCCGTTTGGACCCGAGGAATTCGACAAGGCCGCGGCCGAGGACGACGGCATATTGATCCTCGAAGGCGAGTTCATCGATCTGACGGAAGGCGAGGCCGAGTTTGCCGCGCCTGCCGCCTTTCTAGATGAGCTGGAGCCGCTGCCGAAGATCTCTGCCGAAGAAGGCGATCCGGGGTTGGACCCAGCCTTCGGGGATGCCGCCGACGAGAACGACAGCACGCTCATCATCGAGAGCACGCTGGTCGAGCCGGTCGCGTTGCTCGATGAATTGGAGCCGGTTCCGGATATTGCGGCCCAGACGCAGACTGCGCTCCTGGAACCGGTCCCCGAGGATTTAGCCACCGAACTCGCCGAACCAGCTGCCGAGCCTGAGCTTCCGCCCGAGGCGCCGGTCGTCGCCGTTCTGCCGCGGCCCGAACCGGCCCCGCCGGAGCCCGTGATCGAGACGGCAGCGGTCACCGGCGGCTGGGGCGGGCGCGGGGCACTGCTGGCGATGACGCTGCTGACTGCGTCGTCGCTCGTCTTCGCGGGCTTTGCCGGGGTGATGTGGGTCGGTGCCAGATCGACCGCCGACCGCGCCCAGAAGGGCCTTGCCGCGGCGACCGAGACCGCCGGAAATCTCGTCTTCAATCTGACCGAGGAGGGTCGCCGGCTCGGCGGGGCGACCAGCGATGGCAGCAAGGCCATCGTCGAGGATGCGCAGAAGCTGCACGGCGCGCTCCTCGCTAAAGGCTCCATCGATGCCGATGCGCTGTTTGCCCAGGCTGATACCAAGAAGAATGCAGCCCTTGCCCTGATGAAGCAGCAGGACAAGCTGGCTGATGCGTTGAAGCTGGCGCTGGAGGGGCAGAGGCTGTTCCAGTCGCTCGTCGATCTCGACCCCACCAAGACGGAGTCGCAGAAGTGGCTTGCGTCCAGCCACGAGGCGACCGGCGATATCCTGGTGGTCCAGAACAACCTGGTCGAGGCGCTCGGCGCCTATCGGGACGATATCGCCATCCGCAAGGTGCTCAGCGCGAAGGACCCCGACAGCGTCGACATGCGGGTCGATCTGTCGTCCGCGCAGATGAAGGCCGCCGATGTGATGGCGGCCAGGGGGCGGCTGGAGGACGCGCAATCCACCTATCGCGACGCACTCGCCATCCGCAAGACGCTGGCGCAAGGCTATGCCAACATCGCCGACCGGCAACGCGATCTGATGGAGATCGACAACAAGCTGGCCGATGTCTTGGCGGCCCAGAACCGCCTGGACGATGCGCTCGCCGTTTATCGCGACGCCTTGGGCGTCACGACCAGGATGGCGCTGATGAATCCCGCCGATCCCAAATGGCGGGCCGCATCGGCCAAGACGGACAACAAGATCGGCGACGTGCTGGTCGGCAAGGGGCGCGTCGACGATGCGCTGGCCTCGTACCGCGACGGGCTGGCGACGATGAAGGACGTGGCGGCCAACGAACCCAGCAACAGCGAATGGCAGGGCAGCCTGGCCGCGATCCATGAACGGATCGGCGACGCCTTCGTGACCGAAAGCCATTTCGAGAGCGCGCTCGCCTCCTATCGCGATGCGCTCGGCATCATTCAGGCGATGGTGGCGAAGGAGCCGAAGAGCGCATCATGGCGGCATGCAGCGTCGGAGGCCCAGCTCAGGATCGGCCAGGTGCTGTTCAGCCAGAACAATCTCGACGGCTCGCTCGCGGCCCATCGCGAGAGCCTGAACATCATGAAAGCCCTGGCAGCCGAGGAGCCCGACAATTCGCGCTACCAGCACGACCTGATGATGAACGACAACGATATCGGCATCATCCTGAACCAGAAGGGGGTTCGCGCCGAGGCGCTCGCCGCTTACCGCGATGCCCAGCAGATCGCCGCGGCGATGGGCGCCAAGGAACCCGGCAATCCGGACTGGCCGACCACACGGGCGATGATCGACAACAACCTCGGCTCGCTCCAGATGGATCTCGGCAACCGCGATGACGGTATTGCTTCCTATCGCGACGGGCTCGAGGTGTCGAAGGGGCTGGTGGCCCGCGACCCCCGCAACGCCGAGTGGCAGTCGGCTCTCGCGGTCGCGCTTTACAATCTGGGCGAGGCGGGCGTCGACAGCGAGGCGAACTTCGTCCAGGCGCGGGATTTGCTGGTGCGCCTGGACAATGCCGGGGCGCTGCGGCCCGACAAGAAGGCGCTGATTCCCCATGTCGAGGAAGCGCTAGCCAAATTGCGGGGAGCGGACGCGCGCAAACGCCGCTGATTCCGGCGCTGGGCGGGGCGCGCCGGGCCAGTTTGATCGTTGACTCAAGCGCCGCCTTGGCCTTAGTTCATGAGCCTATAATTCCGCACTAAAAGGGACCGTCGGCAGCCATGAGCACACGTCAGACAGAAGATGGCCGTATTCGCCGCCGGCTCGCCGAAATCGATCAGCATATCGCCGTTCTGATGAAGGAGCGCGATGAGCTCATCTTCGCCGAACGGGTGCTCGAGCGGCTGAAGGACGGTGGCGATGTCACCACGCTGACGCCGACCAAGGTCACCCCGGTTCCCGCCGCCGAGCCGGACAGCATCGAGGAAGCGCTGTCGAAGCTGGAATCGAAGCAGTTCTCTTCGTAAGCCACGACTGGACCTATTTCCCTTCGTCATGACCGGGCTAAACATCAAGTCCGGGCATGACGAGTTTGGTGCGTTGGGTTAAGGCCTGAAATTAACCGGACGCCGCAGTATGCTTATTCGATGACAATGGCGCCAAGCCATGGGATAATGCAGCCTGCCAAAAAGGGGAGGAAAACCATGGATCGCGCGCACCGGATCGCCATCGCCAAGCAGGTTCTCGCCATGCTTGAGAGGGACGAGGTCCAGATGGGCGAGGAATCGCTCGAATTCGACATCGGCCGCTTCGTCGACCAGGACCGCTTCGACCGCGAGAAGCAGGAATTCTTCCTGAAGCGGCCGCAGCTGATCGCCTTCACCGCCGACCTGCCTGAGCCCGGCGACTATTACGCCACCCAGATCGTCGACAAGCCGATCCTGCTCGTGCGCGGC
>CAZNNJ010000096.1:9321-11689 GCA_964574305.1 uncultured Rhodospirillales bacterium
AAGGACGGGGCCGCCCGCGCCTTCCTCAATGCCTGCCGCCATCGCGGCGTGAAGCTGGCTGAAGGCTGCGGTCATGCCAAGGGCTTCACCTGCCCCTACCACGGCTGGACCTACAGCAACGAGGGCGCGCTGATGAGCGTGCCCAGCCGCGGCGCCTTCGACGCCGATCAGCTGGCGAACCGCGACCTGATCGCGCTGCCGATCGCTGAGCGGCATGGCTTCATCCTGGTCCATCCGGACCCGCACGGCCATCTCGATTTCGACGAGTTCTTCGGGCCGATGAAGGACAATCTCGCAGGCTATCACTACGAGAACCTGCGGCTGGTGAAGGAATATCGCGCCCCGGCCCGTATCAACTGGAAGCATGCGGTCGACGGCGGCGTCGAGGGCTATCACGTGCCGTACCTGCACCCGAACACGGTCGGCCCGATGACGCTCAGCAACCAGTTCCTGCATATCGATTTCGGCCTGCACCACACGCTGGTCTCGGTCAGCCCCGAGATCGCCAAGCTGCGCGACATGCCGGAAGAGGAATGGCCGGAATATTGCCACTTCTCCTGCTCCAACGCGATCTTCCCCAACACGGTGATCGGCGCGGGCGAGCTGATGGCTTTCTTCCAGCGGAGCGAGCCGACATCGAAGCCCGGCGAGTGCGACTATATCTTCCGCCTCTATGGCTGGGACCGGAGTGCCTCCGCGGAGATCAGGGCCCGCGACGAGCAGGTCGCCAACATGCTGGTCACGGTGGCGCTCGAGGAGGACATGAAGGTCCAGTCCACCTCCCAGATCATGATGGAGGCCGGCGCCGTCCCCTCGATCGTGCTCGGCAAGCGCGAGCAGAACGTGCTCCGCATGCACAAGAACTACGACAAGCTGATCGGCCACGACGCCAGGGCCGCGCTGAGGGCCGAAGGCCTGCTCCACGCGGCTGAGTAAGGCTTGCAGGATGGGTAGAGCGTAACGAAACCCATCATCCAAGGCCGAAGAAGAACCGCCAAGGCGCAAAGACGCCAAGGGCGAACGCCAAGACAAGGTTTTTGCTTCGCGGTTTTCACGGCGCCGCAAGCAATCGGTTTTTCCTTGGCGTTCTTCCTTGGTATCTTTGCGCCTTGGCGGTTAATTCTGCGATGGGTTTCGCTGCGTCTACCCATCCTCGTATCGGCAAGCCCCGCCAATCTTCCCAAAGGTGCACGCAGCCGATTGACAGCCCTCGGCCCCGCATCGACCATCGCGCGAGTCCCCTGAGCGAAGAGGAACGCAATGTCAGCCCTTCCCTATGTCCGGTTCGCCGCCTTCAGCCTGTTTGCCGTGCTCGCCGCCGGCCCGGCGCGGGCCGATCTTCCGGAACTGCTCGCCTGCGCCGACAAGACCGACAATGCCGAGCGGCTGGCCTGCTATGACGCCGCCGCGGCCAAGCTCAAGAAACAGGTTGCCGAGGAGAATCAGCGCCGGGTGACGCTGTTCGGCTTCCAGCTGCCGTCGCTCGGCGGGTCGGACGAGGGTGACAAAGGCAGCAAGGAGCCGGTGCTGGGGCCGAAGGAAGTGAATTCGGTCGCTGCCAAGCTTGAATCGGCCGGCAATGACGGGATCGGCCATATCGTCGTTCACCTGGATAACGGCCAATCGTGGCGGGTGAACGAAGGGACTTCGACCCATCTTGTGTCGGTTGCGGGCACCCCGATCCAGATAGTGCGTAATATTTTCGGCGGCTTTTACATGAACATCGAAGGCGGGGCGACGAACGTCCCGGTAACGCGTATCAAATAGCTGGATTCGTAAAGCTTTCCGCAAAGCGGAAGCGCTGTTGCAAAAAGGCGACACCCCCCCGATTTCTGAAATTTCTCTTTCAAAAAAGATAGCGTTCCGGTCGGCATTCCGCATAGGAAGGGATGCTATGCATATTCAGTATGACTGGGAGAAAAAAGAATGTCGGTCAGTTTGAAGTTCCTGAAATCAGGGACGTCGGCGTTAGCCGTTTTGGGCGCCGCCCTAAGTTTCGCAACGATCGGAAGCGCGGTGGCGCAGGATCAACCGGCCGCGAGCGCGGCGGCGCCTGAGGAAATCGTCGTCACCGGTACGCGCATTCGTTCGAGCAACATCACGGCGGCCGAGCCGCTGACGTGTGTGACCGCGGCGCAGATCCAGGAGACGAAGGCGATTTCGCTGGAAGACTATATCCAGAAGCTGCCGTCGGTGGACTTCAACTCGTTCAGCTCGGCCAACAATAATGGCGGTTTCGGTGCATCCGAAGCGGGGATCCACTTCCTGGGTGCCCAGCGTACGCTGGTTCTCGTCAACGGGTTGCGGTATCCCGGAACGGATACCCAGTCAGGGTTCGCGGCGGTCGATATCAACAACATTCCGTTGC
>CAZNNJ010000097.1:0-1625 GCA_964574305.1 uncultured Rhodospirillales bacterium
AACGCGGAACGTTGTAGTTGTCGGCCAGGCGCCAGTTGGTCTCGGACTGCGGCTCGACGCCGGCGACGCCGTCGAACACGACGACCGCGCCGTCCAGCACGCGCATCGAGCGCTCCACCTCGATGGTGAAGTCGACGTGGCCGGGCGTGTCGATGATGTTGATCTTCTTGTTGCGCCAGAAGGTGGAGACGGCGGCGGACTGGATGGTGATGCCGCGCTTCTGCTCCTGCTCCAGATAATCGGTGGTCGTGGAGGTCTTCAGATCCTTCGTATCGTGGATATCGATGATCGTGTGCTTGCGGCCCGTGTAATACAGGATGCGCTCGGTGGTCGTGGTCTTGCCGGCGTCGATGTGCGCGATGATGCCGATATTGCGGACGTCAGCGAGCGGAGTAGTACGGGGCATTACAGCGACCTCATGACAATCGGCCCGTTTCCGGACCTTAGTACGACAAAGGGCGCGCCGAATCCGACGCGCCCGGGAAGGGATGGCAAGGGCGACATTTCCGGGGCCGCCAATGGGGCAGCCTTATACAGGCAGCCGACCGGAAAAGCAAAATCTCGCGTGCGATATCTGGCCTGCGCTGAGCGCATTTTCAAGGGAAGAGGCACGAGCCCTTTCCTCACGTTCGCGCATACTCCATTGAAAATCGTCATGGCCGGGCTTGACCCGGCCATCCACGGGGTGCCGCACGTGCAAACCTCCGACGTTCGGCGCAGGCGGAGCTGCGTGGATGACCGGGTCAAGCCCGGCCATGGCGATCTAAGGTACTGAAGGGTATGACCTATCCGGAAACAGCCGTTCCAGGTCGTTTCGGTCCGCCTTCGCAACCCCTCGCTCCGTCACGATCCCGCTCATCAGCCGCGCCGGCGTGACGTCGAAGGCATAGTTGGCGACCGGGCTGCCAGCCGGGGTCAGGCGGACGGTCTCCACCTGTCCCGCGGCAGTGACACCGGAAATCTCGCTCACCTCGCGCCCGTCGCGCTGCTCGATCGGAATCTGCTGCACGCCATCCGACAGGGTCCAGTCGATCGTGCTGGAGGGGACGCAGGCATAGAAGGGGACGCCGTTGTCGTGGGCGGCCAACGCCTTCAGATAGGTGCCGATCTTGTTGCAGACATCGCCGGTGGCGGTGGTGCGGTCGCTGCCGACCAGGCAGAGATCGACCTCACCATGCTGCATCAGGTGACCGCCGACATTGTCGGCGATCACCGTGTGCGGCACGCCATGATGCTGCAGCTCCCAGGCGGTCAGGCTGGCGCCCTGGTTGCGCGGGCGGGTCTCGTCGACCCAGACATGGACCGGGATGCCGTCATTATGGGCGACATAGATGGGGGCCAGGGCGGTGCCCCAATCGACGGTCGCCAGCCAGCCGGCATTGCAGTGGGTGAGCACGTTGACGCGCTCACCCTTTTTCTTCTTCGCCGCGATGCCTTCGATGATCTTCAGACCGTGCTGGCCGATCGACCGGTTGATCGCTACATCTTCGTCGCAGATCTCCGACGCACGCTTCGCCGCCCCCGCCATCCGCACCTCGCACGGCCGGTTGCTCACCGCGGCCATCATCGCCTCCAGCGCCAACTTCACATACCTCGGGTTCTGGACCGGCGCCCACCGCCAGCCC
>CAZNNJ010000097.1:1635-11513 GCA_964574305.1 uncultured Rhodospirillales bacterium
GCCCTGAGTGCGCGGCCGGGTCTCGTCGACCCAGACATGGAGCGGGATGCCGGCATCAAACGCGCGGTAGATCGGCGCGAGCGCGGTGCCCCAATCGACCGTCGCCAGCCAGCCGGCGTTGCAATGGGTCAGCACATTGACGGTCTTGCCGGTACAGGCATGGGCCTCGGCGATCAGCCCCGCGCCGTGCGTACCGATCGCGCGGCAGCACGCGACATCCTCGTCCGCCAGCTTTCCTGCCAGCCGCCACGCAGCATCGGCGCGCGCCTCGGGCGGCAGAGGCTGGACCTCGGCGCGGACGGCGTTCAGCGCCCAGGCGAGATTGACCGCCGTCGGGCGGGTGGCGTGCAGCGTGTCGTAGGCGCGCGCCAGCCCCCCGTCAGACGGGTCGTCCATCAGCGCCAGGGCCAGCCCATAGGCGCCGGCGACGCCGATCAGCGGGGCCCCGCGCACCACCATGGTGCGGATGCCGTTCGCTGCGTCCTGCATGCTCCGCCATGGCTGCACCTCGAAGACATGCGGCAGCCTGGTCTGGTCGATGACCTCGACCGACTTGCCGTCTTCGCCCGGCCAGATCGTGCGGTATGGGCGCCCATCGACTTTCATGCTTCGCCCCTCATGCGTCGATCTCTTCCACCAGGTGCAGCACCTCGCCGAACCTGGTGATGGCGCCGCGCGACAGGATCAGCTTGCGCCCGATCGCCAGCACCTTGCTCTCCGCCGTCGCCCGCGTGTCCGGGTCGGCGATGCTTTCCAGGTCCTCGACATGGGCCAGGCCCAGCACGCGGCGGATCATCTTGCAGCCGGCGAAGCCCAGAGTATCGGCGAACAGGCCCGCCATATAGCGGTCCTGCGCGGCCACCAGCGCAGTTTGCCCGTCCGGGTCGGCGAACAGCTCGGCGGTGAAGGCATCGCCGGTCGCCTGGGTTTGCCACAGCGTGCGGAATTTCCCGTCGAAGCCGGTCCATATCTGCTCGGCCTGGTCCAGGATCCAGGTGCGGTAGGCGTCGCCCAGCTCGCCCGGGCGGTGGACCCGGTGGGCTATGGCGGCGATCAGGAGGTTGGCGATCAGCGCGCCGACATCGAACCCCATCGGGCCGAAGAAGGCGAATTCCGGGTCGATGGCGCGCGTATCGTCGTCGGTCACCATGATCGAGCCGGTATGCAGGTCGCCATGCACCAGCGCCTCGGCGCTGGTCAGGAATTTGAGCTTCAGAAGCTGCACCTCGGCCTTCAGTGCGGCATCGGCCCGGAAGGCGGCGGCGGTCTCGTCCAGCTGCGGCGTGGTCCAGCGGTTGCCTGAGCTCAGGCGGTACGGGTCGGTGAAGACCAGGTCCTCGGTGATCTTGCACAGCTCGATATTGCCGCAGAACTCCCGCATCAGCGTCTTCTTGCGGTCGGCCGTCAGATAGAGGTCGGAGGTCCTGAACAGCGATTCGGCCAGGAAGGTCGCCATATGTTCGGCCAGGTTGGGCAGCGCCCGGCCCTGCATCAGCGCCTTGCGCAGGATGATGTGCGGGGTGAGATATTCCATCACGATCGCCGCGCCGACCCGGTCGGTGGCGAACAGGCGGGGCACCAATCCCGGCACCGCGCGCGCCTGCTCGACCAGCGCCAGCGCCTCGAAATAGGACCGCTCCAGCGGCAGCGGCCATGCCTCGCCGACCAGCCGCAGATAGGGCACGGCCTGCTTGACCACGACCCCGCCGCGCGGCCCCTCGACGATGAAGACCAGGTTCAGGTTGCCGTCGCCGACCTCGCGCACGCGCCAGCCGCCCGGCTCGCCGCCCAGGAACTCGGCGACCACCTCGACTTGCGCCAGATAGGCGGCGACGCGTCCCTCCTCGAGCGGCGCGTACTTCTCGGTCTGAATGCGAAACGGTTCTTCCACCCTTGTCCCCTTGGTCTCGTCCCAGCCTTGTTGCGCGAGGCGGAACAACTAGAGCAGCCGATTGACCTTGCGGCAAGGCGGCGGTTAGGTGGAACCATGATCGAGATTCCCGACCCGCCCGCCGTTCCTCGCCCCGCTACGACCATCCTGCTGCTCCGCGACGGCGCCGACGGCATCGAGGTCTTCATGGCGACCCGCCATCAGGGCTCCAGTTTCATGCCCGGCGTGCTGGTCTTTCCCGGCGGCGCCGTCGATCCCGACGATTCGGCGCCCAGCCTGGTCGATGGCGCCGGTGCCGGACTGCCCGACGACGCCGTCTCGCGCATCGCCGGGGTGCGTGAGATTTTCGAGGAGGCGGCTTTCCTGCTCGCCCGTCCGGTCGCCGGCGGCGATCTGGTGGGGGCCGACCGGCTGGAGCGGATCGCCGCCGACCACCGCGCGGCGCTCTGCGCCGGAGAGCGCAGCTTCTCGGCGATCCTGGCGGAGGAGGGGCTCACGCCCGCCATCGACCTGATGGTCCCCTTCGCCAACTGGATCACGCCGGTGATCCGCAAGAAGCGGTTCGACGCCCGTTTCTACCTGGCCCGCGCGCCCGAGGGGCAGATCGGCGCGCATGACGAGCAGGAGCTGATCAATTCCCGCTGGATCACCCCGGCCGAAGCGCTGGCTGCGCAGGCGCGCGGCGAAATCAAGGTCGTCTTCGTCACCCGCTCCAACCTGGGCCTCTTGGCCAAGAGCCGGACCGTGGACGAGGCCCTGGCCGCCGCCCGGGCCCGCACCATCATCCCGGTCTCGCCCCAACCGTTCGACCACCCGGACGGCCCCGCGCTCCGCATCCCCGCCGAGGCCGGCTATGACGTGACCGAGGTGCTGATCCGGGATATCGGGGATTGAAGGGCTTGTAAGGAGGGCTTCGGTCCGTCCGCTTTAGCAGCCGATGAGGCAATACCTGACATTCAGGATTTCGTTGGAGTTGGCCGAAGCTGACCCATTGTCCGTTGTCCTGGTTGAGCCCCTTATCACAGCAACGCTTGCCGGCTACCGCAGTTCTTCGTCTAAGTATGCGGGAGGAACATGACATGCAGTTCGCATGACTCTAAGCGAGCAGGCCGCATCTCCAAACAACTCCAAATATAAATCGCCATTATTAAACCTACGAGCCGAACAGAAGACCAAAGCGCTAACTGCGCCAAAGGAGATCGATTTCGGTCCAGCTCGTAAGGCATTACGATTAATTTCAGGAGATGCAGATGACTTACGTATCGAAATTCCTTGCACCGGCCCTTATGGTTTGCTCGGTTGCACTTTCAACCGTGCCGGCAATGGCCAACGTCGCAATCAACGAAGCCCTGGCCGTCCAGGCCGGTGTGGTCGGTAAGGCCCAGGCCGAGAGGGTCGCCCTGCAGGCGGTGGGCGGCGGCAGGATCGTCAGCGCCATCCTCGAGAAGGAGGATAGCGGCCTGATCCACTGGTCGATCGATATCCGGGGGGCGCGCTATGAATTCGAAGTCTGGGTCAGCACCAGCGGCAAGGTGCTGAAGATCATCACTCAGCCTCTGTGAGGCTCAATTCCTGGTCAGGCTCGGGCGGTGCACTGCCCGAGCCTACCTTCGCGCATCGGCCCGGTCGCTCGGAGACAACTCGGCACTCTTGCCCGACGCACCGAAGATAATTGATCCATGTCAAGTTAGGGCACAGTAAAAGCAGGTCTAATCCGCAGGATCAGCGTATCAGGTCCAGGCGACTTCGATGAGCGAGATTCTGATCATCGACGATGATGTCGAGCTTTGCGCCATGCTCCGCGAGTATCTGGAGCTGGAGGGGTTTTCGGTCGGGACAGTCCATAACGGCGCGTCCTGTTTCGATTGCAAGCCCGAAACCAAGGACTTGATCGTGCTTGACGTGATGCTGCCTTCGCTGCCCGGCTTTGAAGTGCTGAAGCGGCTGCGGCAGTTTTCCCAGGTACCTGTGATCATACTCACGGCACGCGATGATCCAGTCGACCGCATCGTCGGATTTGAGATCGGCGCCGACGATTACGTCTCTAAACCCGTTAATCCGCGGGAATTGGTCGGGCGAATTCGCGCCGTGTTACGGCGGACTGCAGCGCACGAGCCGGCCCCTGCCGAGCTTGTGGTCGGCGACGTCACGCTAAATCCCACGTCACGCACAGCATGGGTTCGGGGCGAGCTGGTCGACCTTACGTCGGCCGAATTTACGTTGCTTGAGCACATGCTGCTCAACGCGGGGCGCATCATCTCGCGCGACGACCTTTCCGCAACCGTATTCGGCCGACAGCATAGCTACAGTGCCGACCGCAATGTCGATACCCTCGTCAGCAAGGTGCGGCGCAAGCTCGATCCCGACGGCGCCCTCGATCAGCGGATCAAAACGGTTCGCAACGTCGGCTACATATTTGCGAAGCCTCCGGCGGTCCCGCCCAACCAGGCGAAGACCACCGATCACCCGCAGATTTGAAAGGATGGTGCCGCCGCGCTTGGGGTTAGCACGTTGGCTACCGGCAATTCTGGCCGCGGCTGTCTGCATCGCGCGGCCGGCGGCGGCGCAATATCAACTCGGACAAGGTCTCGACCTCGGCCCTTTCAATCTTGCCGGCTATGCCAGCATCAACGCGGAATTTCCCGAACAGGGACGGCGGAGCCTGGTTCTCGACGATCTGAGCCTGTTCGTCGCGGGGCATTTCGACCGATGGATCAATCCGTTCGTCGAGGCCGAGCTTACTGACTCGGAGATCGTCCATTTCGGCGGCGGACATGGCCCCACGCCGAACGATTACGGCACTGTCGAGCGGCTCTATAATGATGCTTATCTCGGCGAAGGCCTGACGTTTCGGGTCGGCAAAATGCTATCCCCGGTCGGCGAATGGAATGTGATCCACGCCACCCCGCTGGTGCTGACCACCGTGCGTCCGGCGGTTACCTATCGGAACTTCAGCGAATATGCGTCCGGCGTCTCGCTGCTCTACGCTGGTGAGAGCAGCCGATCTCCCAGCATCCAGCTTTATTGGCAGCCATGGGAAGAGCTTCTACAGCGATCGAGTGCCATAGCGCCGGCCGCCTACCGCGATCTCGAAGGGGCTCGCCTTTCGCTGCCACTTTCGCTGCTCGATCAGGTCGGCTTCTCCTTCCAGTATAACCACACGCTATCCGGCGAGGGGCAGCCGCTCTTCGGGGCCGACGCGCACTACACCTTGCCCGGCTTGGTGTTGCAGAGCGAGTGGACTTACAGTCAGGTCGCGCGCGACTTGAGCGACGGCGCGCATGAACGTGCGCGACAATGGGGCGGATATGTCGGCGTTTCGCATCAGTTCAACGACCGATGGTCGGTCTACGGCTGGTGGGAAACATTCGCGGCGCGGCGCGATGCAGCTGTCGCTCACGATCTCCTGATCGGCGGCGCCTGGCGGCCTCATCCGGCGATCGTCTTTAAGCTTGAATATCTTCAGAATGTCGGCGGGCCGCCGGTGAACCCAACGGGGCTGTTCGCATCCTGGTCAATCCTGTTTTGACCATGACCTGGAGGTTCCAGCTCGTCCTGGTCGTATTGCTGCTGGCTGTACCGCTCTCAGACCAGCCGGCCGGGGCTGGCGCGCTCCTCGTCGTCGCCAATCGGGAAGTGCCGGAAGAAGGGGCGCTCGACCAGAGCAAACTCGCGGCGATCTTCCTGCTGCGCACGACTCTGTGGGCGGACGGAACCAGGATCGTCCCGGTCAACCGCGAGGCGGGCAGCGACGCGCGAGCGACCTTCACGCGCAATGCGCTGCACGAGGACAATGCCAGCCTCGCCGCCTATTGGAACGCGATGCATTTCAGCGGCAAACAGCCGCCGGTTGTCCAGGAATCCGACGCGGCAATGCTGAGCTTCGTTCGCCGGGTGCCGGGTGCGATCGGTTATATCGATGCCGGAACCGATCCGGCTGGGGTCAAGGTGCTTGGCCATATCGACAGTGGTGCTTCACGATGATCAGCTTCCTGTCGCGCTCGATCCTGGGCAAGATCATGGCGGCAATGCTCGGCGTCTTCTTGACGACCTACATCGCCACGGCCGCGGTCGTCTATTTCGGTGTCCGCTCTGCGATGCTGGCCACGGACGCTTTGACCCTGAATCAGGTTGCCGACCTCAAGTTTCAGCGGCTGGTCAGCAACGTGCAGCAGCGTGAGCGGAATCTCGTTGCTTGGTCCGAGCTCGACGTAATGAACGACCTGCTGTCCGGCGACGTCGATCGCCGGATCGCGCGATCCTTGGAATCGCTGCAGCGGCTTTATGGCTTTTCCGGTGGAGTCTACGCCTTCGATGCCGACGGAAGACTTGTCGCCGCCTCGACCGACGTGTCGGGCGCTCCCACGACTTTGCCGGCCGACTGGTTCAGGAACGCGACCAAGCCCGTCTTCCTAGACCGCCATCACAACCCCATGGCGCCAGGCGACATCGTCGCCATTGAGGCGCCGGTGTTTGCGAGCTTCGCGCATGAGATGCGGACCGGCACGCTGGTCCTCACCGTTCCATGGGAGCTGGTCGAGCAGCGGCTGCACAGCCCCGACAGCGAGACCCTGCTGGTGCGGATCGACCCCGAGCGGAAGATATTGATGGCCGACCCGCCCGAGCTCGCCGGTCAAGTCGACATTGCTCAACTTATGCGGGACAACAATGAGGTTGGTACATTCCTGGTCGGCCGGTCCACACGCCAGCCAGGGCTGCTTTCCGATTGGCAGATATTGAGCTTTCAGCGGACCGATACCCTGACGCAGCCGATACAGCGGGTCGGGCTCAAGCTGGCGCTCCTCGGAATCCTGCTCGCGATCCCGATCGTCGGCCTAGTGCGATGGATCTCGATGCGCGTGACCACGCCGGTAACCGCGTTGACCGAGGCCGCCCGAGAAATCGCCGACACGGACGCGCTGAGCGTGAGAGCACCGGTTTCCGGCTCGGACGAGCTCTCCACGCTTGCCAAGGCCTTCAACCGCATGACCGAGGCGCTGGACCGCGGCCAGCGCGAGCGCGAACGCCTGCTGGGGGAGGTTGCAGCGCTCAATCAGAGCCTGGAGACCAAGGTCGCCGATCGGACCGCGGCCCTTGAATCCGCCATGGCGGCGCAGAAGCGGCTGATCGGCGACATCTCGCACGAGATCAAGTCGCCCCTGGCTCGGCTCAACGTGGCGCTGGGTCTCGCCCAGCGCTCGGCAGACGCAGCCTCCGGCAAGCATTTCGCTCGCATGGAAGGCGAGATCGCCAATATCTCCGCGCTGGCTGGCGAGCTTCTGACCTTGGCGCGGCTCGAAGACGGCGGCCGGACAATAACGCTCGCCGAGCTGGATCTGGGGCAACTGATCGATCGCATCGTCGCCGACGCCCTGTACGAGATGAACAAGCGGACCGGGGACGTAGTGGTCAACCTGCCGCCCGGTCCGGTGATCATTCACGGCAACGCCGAGCTCCTCCGCCGGGCAATCGAAAATGTGGTGCGCAACGCCCTGTTCTACACAGCGCCCGGCGTTCCGATCGAGGTCACCCTCGCCGACGCGGGCGGCGCCACGGTTACGGTTTCTGTCCGCGACCATGGCAAGGGCGTACCCGAAGCCGATCTGGTCCACCTGTTCGAGCCGTTCTATCGCGTGGATACCGCCCGTTCCCGGGAGACCGGGGGCACCGGCGTCGGACTCGCAATCTGCCAGAAGGTGGTTGACATGCATCACGGCCGGGTCCGAGCGCGCAATTGTTCGCCACCGGGTCTGCTTGTCGAGCTGATCTTGCCAAAGCTGCGACATCTCGGCTCAATTGCCGACAATCAGCCATAGGCTTGTATTTAAATAGTTCTTGCCCCACGGGGTGTTGGCGCAACGCCGACGAATCTCTTCTTCCCCGCGACGTCCGCTTTCGAGAAATTGCAAAGTCAGCCCCTGTGACCGACCTGGGCGAAGCGGACAACTTCACATCCCGGCTTCGAAGGGGTCTTGACATTATGTTCTATTTATGTTCAGTTTCGCTCCATGTCCGTGCCTGACGCCATGTTACCCTCGGCAACCGCCGCCGATCCTGAGACCCGGCAGGCCAACCATGCCTGGCGCATGCGCATGCTGGAGACCGCGGCCGAGCGCGGGCTCGACCTGCTCGACGAGGTCCGCAGCCGGGCACAGGCGCAGGCGGATGACGACGATCTCGGCCTCACCTATTCCCGGATCAGCAAAGCCATCCGCCAGAGCGTGATGCTGCACGCCAGGTTCGAGGAAGACTTCAACAAGAGCGCCGCGCAGAAGGCCGCCGAGGCCGCCGCGGAACTGGCCGCCGAGGCACAGCGCGCGGCGTCGGCCGAGACCGGCCGCAAGGCGCATCAGAAGCGGCAGGTGAAGCGCGCGGTCGATCTGGCGATGAATCTCGAGGTCGACGCGGCGGAGGCGCGCGGGGAGGCGCTCGACTATGCCGCTCTCTATGTCGACCTGCATGAGCGGCTCGACGATTACGACGACTATTCCGATTTCGGCCGCCTGCCCATCGGCGCGGTGGTGGAAAATATCTGCCGCGTGATGGGGCTCGCCTTCGACCCCGCTTTGTGGGCGGAGGAGGCCTGGGCCGTCGCCGAGATGGCCGAGAAGCTGGAGGGTTCGCCTTTCGCCACATGGTGCCCCTCGGCCAACGACGACGAAGAATCGGACGAAGAGGGGCCGGACGAAGACGAGGACGACCCTTACGGCCTTGCCGAGGAGGACGACGAGCCGCCCAGGCGAAGTTCGCGGGCGCCGCCGGGGCTTTAGCCTGCCGAGATAACCCTAAGGACAATCCATTTAACGCTGAGAACGCAGAGGTTTCGCGGAGTGCGCGGAGGGAGACGAATCTCTCTGCGTCCTCGGCGTAATCTCCGCGCCCTCTGCGTTGAAAACTTTTCAGATCGCCGCGATCGCCGAAATCTCGATCGCGTATTTATCCGCGGCCAGCTTGGTCTCGATCGTCGTGCGGCAGGGCGGGTTGCCGGGGGAGACCCAGGCTTCCCAGACGGCGTTCAGCTCGGCGAAGGTGCCGATATCGGTGATGAAGACGCTGGCCGACAGCAGCCTGCTCTTGTCGGTGCCGGCCTCGGCCAGCAGGGCGTCGATCTGGCCCAGGATTTCCTTGGTCTGGTCGGTGACCGAGCCGCCGGCCGTCGCGTTGGCGACCTGGCCCGACAGATAGACGGTGTTGCCGTGGACCACGGCCTGGCTCATGCGCGGACCGACAGTGATGCGTTTGATGGACACGGGAAAGCCTTTCGGGTTTTGGATCGGGCTGCCTATATAGCGGCTCGACGGCAAATCCGTAACCGGCGGAATGACATGGCAGCGAAAGCGGAACTGGCGATCCTGGCGATGCTGGCGGCCCTGGCCGCGGCCACGACGGGGGCTCAGGCCCGCCCGCCCAGCATCGAGGGCAAGTGGCGCCTCAACCCCAAGGAAACCGAGTCGCTCCCAGGCGAGGAAGCGCCGGCCGAGCTGGTGATGGCGATCACCAAGGATGACGGCAAGGTCTTCGACTGGACGGTGACGGTCAGGATGGCCGACGGCGCCACCGGCGCGACCAGCTTTTCCGGCGCCATCGACGGCAAGCCCTATCCCATCGCCGGCCGGCCCGGCAGCACCTCGTCCTTCACCTGGCTGCCCGACGGAACCTTGAAGCAGGTGTCTGAGCAGAAGGCCGGCTTCGTCGTCGAGATCTGCGAGTTCTCTGGCGGCATGAAGAAGATGGAGTGCAGCGCCCGGCAGACCGATCTGAAGGGCCGGGTCATGACATATGTGGAGTCGTTCGACCGAATGTGAAGCGGCGATCAGCTGTGACCCGGGCTGCGCGGGGTATTGTGCAGTGCAATACAAGTGATAAGCTCACCTCATAACCATAAGGCTGCATCACCGCGATGAGTTCACCGACATCCCGCTCCGGCCTCCTGACAAACTACGAATTCGGGTAGTATTGATTCGCGCTACCGGTACCCCCGGGCAGA
>CAZNNJ010000098.1:0-11453 GCA_964574305.1 uncultured Rhodospirillales bacterium
CTCTTGGCTCAGCACGATCGGCAGCATGCCGTTCTTGTAGCAGTTGCCGAAGAAGATATCGGCGAAGCTCGGCGCGATGACCGCGCGGATGCCAAAATCCTCCAACGCCCAGGGCGCATGCTCGCGGCTGGAGCCGCAGCCGAAATTGTCGCCGGCGACGATGATCTCGGCATTCCGGTAAGGCTTCTGGTTCAGCACGAAGTCCGGCAATTCCTTGCCGGCATCGTCATAGCGCATCTCGAAGAACAGCGACTTGCCGAGGCCGCTGCGGGTGATCGTCTTCAGGAACTGCTTCGGGATGATCATATCGGTGTCGATATTGATCAGCGGCATCGGCGCCGCGACGCCGGTGAGGGTGGTGAATTTTTTCATGCGTTACGCAGCCGGCGGAGTGGAAGAGGGCGGAACGATCTCCACGATCGTTGCCGAGGAAACGGGCGCCGACGGCGCAAGCGCCTGGGCATTGCGCAGCGAGATCAGCGAATCATTGATCTCGAACAGGATCAGGATCAGCTCGCAAACGACGCGGATCAGCACCGGTCCGACAAACAGCGTAAAGACCGCGCCCCAGAAATCATGGCCGCCGAACAGTGCCTCGACCGTGTTGGCGAACAGCAGGACCCAGAACAGGACGTGGATAATCCCGGGCGTGTAGTGCTTCCGGAAGCTCAGATACTCACCCATCGCATCCTCCTGAATCGAGTGACCCGAAACGACTCAAGCGAATGAGCGGATGTCGGTCAACTTGCCGGTGATCGCCGCCGCCGCCGCCATCGCCGGGCTCACCAGATGGGTGCGTCCGCCGCGCCCCTGGCGTCCCTCGAAATTGCGGTTCGAGGTCGAGGCGCAGCGCTGCCCGGGCTCCAGCCTGTCGGCATTCATTGCCAGGCACATGGAGCAACCCGGCTCACGCCATTCGAAGCCGGCCTCGGAGAAGATCTTGTCCAGCCCTTCCGCCTCGGCCTGATGCTTGACCAGGCCCGAGCCCGGAACCACCAGCGCGCGCACGCCCTTGGCGACCTTGCGGCCCCGAGCGACATCGGCGGCGGCGCGCAGATCCTCGATGCGGCCGTTGGTGCAGGAGCCGATGAAGACCGTGTCGATCTCGATATCGCCCAGCTTCTGGCCGGCGGTCAGCCCCATATAGGCCAGCGACCGCTCGACCGCGGCGCGGCGATGCTCGTCGGCATAGTCGGCTGGATTCGGCACGGCGGCTGAGATCGGCAGCACGTCCTGCGGGCTGGTGCCCCACGTCACCTGCGGCGCGATATCGGCGGCGTCGAGCACCACCTCGCGGGCATAGGTTGCGCCCTCGTCGGTCGGCAGCGTCTTCCAGAAGGCGACTGCCTGCTCCCAGGCGGCGGCATTGGGCGCCATCGGGCGGCCCTTCAGATATTCGAACGTGGTCTCGTCCGGCGCGATCAGGCCGGCGCGGGCGCCGCCTTCGATCGTCATGTTGCAGACCGTCATCCGGCCTTCCATGGTCAGCCCACGGATCGCCTCGCCGGCATATTCGATGACATAGCCGGTGCCGCCGGCGGTGCCGATCTTGCCGATGACGGCCAGCACCAGGTCCTTGGCGGTGATGCCGGGGGCAGGGGTGCCGTTGATCGTCACTCGCATCGACTTGGCCGGCTTGAACAGCAGGGTCTGGGTCGCCAGCACATGCTCGACCTCGGACGTGCCGATGCCGAAGGCCAGCGCGCCGAACGCGCCGTGGGTCGCCGTGTGGCTGTCGCCGCAGACGATGGTCATGCCCGGCTGGGTCATGCCCTGCTCGGGGCCGACGATATGGACGATGCCCTGGCGTTCGTCGCTCATCGGGATATAGGGCACGCCAAACTCGACGACGTTCTTCTCCAGCTGGGCGAGCTGGATCTTGCCCTCTTCCTCGCCCGGGCCGAAGACGCGGCCCGGCGTGGTCGGCACGTTATGGTCGGGAACGGCCAGCGTTCCCTCGGGCCGGTGAACCTTGCGGCCGGAGACGCGCAACCCTTCGAAAGCCTGCGGGCTCGTCACCTCATGGATCAGGTGACGGTCGATATAGAGCAGCGTGGTGCCGTCCGCGTCGCGGCTGACGGTGTGGCTGTCCAGGATCTTCTCGAAGAGGGTGCGCGGCGCCGACATGGCAAGATTACTCCTCAGACGTTTCCTTCAGACCGTGACCCGTGGTGCGCTCGGCGATACGGGCCGCCTTGCCGCGCCGGCCGCGCAGGTAATAGAGCTTCGCCCGGCGAACGTCGCCGCGGCGGACCAGCTCGACCGAGTCCAGGCGCGGGCTGTAGAGCGGAAATACGCGCTCGACGCCTTCGCCATAGCTGATCTTGCGGACTGTGAAGGACGAGTTGATGCCGGCATTGCGCCGGGCGATGCACACGCCCTCGAAAGCCTGGACGCGCTCGCGCGTGCCCTCGACCACCTTCACATTCACCCGGACCGTATCGCCGGCCGAAAAGGCCGGGATGATGCGGCCTTCGGTCAGGCGGGCGATTTCGCCGGCTTCGACCGATTCCACTACGTTCATCGTCTACTCCTCACCAAAAACCGGGAGCGGGATAACCCGATTCCCTTCCAAGTCCAATCTCTTGTCCGCCCAGGCTCAAGAAGCCTTGTAGCGGGCCCACAAATCCGGGCGCCGTTCCCGCGTCAGCCTTTCGGCTTCCGCCCGGCGCCAGGCCTTGACCTTCTCGTGGTGCCCGGAAACCAGCACCTCCGGCACCGCCCATTCCCGCTCCTCGGCGTCGCGCCACAGCGCCGGCCTGGTATAGTGCGGGTATTCGAGCAGCCCGTTCGTAAAACTCTCCTCCACCACCGTCTCGTCGTTGCCCATGACGCCGGGCAAAAGCCTGACGCAGGCATCGATCAGAACCAGCGCGGCCGGCTCACCGCCGGACAATACATAATCGCCGACGCTCATTTCCTCGGCCGCGTTGGCGGCGAGGACGCGCTCATCGACTCCTTCGAATCGGCCGCAGACCAGAGTGAGGCCAGCCGACTGCGAAAGCTCGGCGACCCAGTCCTGCGTCAACAGACGGCCGCGCGGCGAAAGGTAGATCAGCCGGTGCCCTGGCCGATGTGCGGCGCGGATCGCGCGGTCGAGCACATCGGGCCGCATCACCATGCCAGCCCCTCCGCCGAACGGAGTGTCGTCCACGGAGCGATGCTTATCGCGCGCGAACTCCCGAATGTCCAGCGTCCGAAGCCGCCATTTGCCGGTTTCCAGCGCCTTTCCGGCCAGGCTTTGCCCGACCGGGCCGGGAAACATCGCCGGAAACAGCGTCAGCACCGTCACGTCCCAGGGTTCGGCTTGGTTCACGCCTTGGCGCTCCCCAATCCAAACTCTTCCGTCAGACCCGGCGGCGGGTCGATTACCAGCCGCCCGGCCGCCATATCGATCTCGGGCACCGTCTCCCGGTCGAACGGCAGAAGCGGCTTTTTGCCGGAGGGCAGCGCGATCTCGACGATGTCACCGGCGCCGAAGTTCAGCATGGCTGAAACCGTGCCCAGCGCCGTGCCGTCCGGGAGCTCAGCCCTGAGCCCGATCAGGTCGGCGTGATAGAACTCATCCTCGTCCGGCGGCGGCAGCTTGGCGCGATCGACGAACAGCTGGGTGCGCTTCAGGGCCTCGGCCGCGTCGCGGTCGGCGACGCCGTCGATCTTCGCCAGCCAGTGGTCCTTGGCGGCCCCGACCAGCGTCACGGAAAACGTCCGCGCACCGGCCCCGTCCGTCAGGTCGCCGTACTCGGCGATCGCCTCCGGATCGTCGGTATAGCTGGCCAGCTTGACCAGCCCCTTGACCCCGTGGGCGCCCAGTATCTGTCCGACGCAGATGCGCATGACACGCCTCTACCGCACTCCCGCTGCCTCAGGCCTCGGCGGCCGCGGCGGCGGCCTCGGCGGCCTTCGCGGCGGCCTTCAGGCGCTCCTGCGCCTTGGCCTTCGGGGCCGACTGCTTCGGCGTCTCGTTATAGGTCGGCTTCTCAGTGAGGCCGGCATTGCCGAAGAACAGGGCGACGCGGTCCGTCGGCAGGGCGCCGACCGACAGCCAATGCTTGGCGCGTTCCTCGTTGATGGTGAGACGCTGGGCATGCTCCTTCGGCAGCATCGGATTGTAGGTGCCGATCTTCTCGATGAAGCGGCCGTCGCGCGGGCTGCGCGAATCGGCAATCACGATCGAATAGAACGGGCGCTTCTTGGCACCACCGCGGGACAGACGAATCTTGAGAGACATTGGTACTTCCTTTCCTTGAAACTAAAACTTGCCCAGGCCACCGGGAGGCATCATGCCCGGCGGCAGTTTTCCAGCCAGGCTTCGCATGAAGCCCTTCTTTCCCATCTTCTGCATTTTCCGCATCATCTCCTGCATTTGCAGGAACTGCTTCAGAAGACGATTCACATCAGCCACGTCAGTGCCCGAGCCCAGCGCGATGCGCCGGCGCCGCGAACCGTTCAGCAGCTTGGTGTTCTTGCGCTCGGCCTTGGTCATCGAGCTGATGATCGCCTGCTGCCTCAGCAGCATCTTGTCGTCGATATTGGCGTTCTTCAGCTGATCCTTGATCTTGCCCATGCCGGGGAGCATGCCCATGATCCCGCCGAGCCCGCCCATCTTGCCCATCTGCCTCAGCTGAGAGGCGAAATCGTCAAGGTCGAAGCTGCCTTTTTCCAGCTTCTTGGCCAGCTTCTCGGCCTCTTCGCGGTCGATATTCTCGGCCGCGCGCTCGACCAGGCTGACGACGTCGCCCATGCCCAGCACGCGGCCAGCCAGCCGCTCGGGGTGAAATGCCTCCAGCGCATCGAGCCGCTCACCGACACCCAGCAGCTTGATCGGCTTGCCGGTGACCGCGCGCATCGAGAGTGCCGCGCCGCCGCGGGCATCGCCGTCGATGCGGGTCAGCACGATACCGGTGAGCCCTACGCGTTCGTCGAACGCCTTGGCGACGTTGACCGCGTCCTGGCCGGTCATCGCATCAGCCACCAGCAGGATCTCGACCGGGTTGGTGGCGTCGCGCACCGAAGCGACCTCGGCCATCAGCACCTCGTCGATGGCGAGGCGGCCGGCGGTGTCGAGCATGACGACGTCATAGCCCTCGGCGCGGGCGACGCGCAGCGCGCGGTTGGCGATGGTGACCGGATCCTCGCCCGGAACGATCGGCAGGGTCGGGACCTTGGCCTGCTCGCCCAGCACGCGGAGCTGTTCCTGCGCCGCCGGGCGATGGACGTCGAGCGAGGCCATCAGCACGCGCTTGCGCTCGCGCTCCATCAGCCGCTTGGCGATCTTGCCGGTGGTTGTGGTCTTGCCCGAGCCCTGGAGGCCGACCATCAGGACCGGCACCGGCGGCACCGACGTTAGGTTCAGCGTCTCATTGGCCTCGCCCAGCATCTCGACCAGGCAGTCATGGACGATCTTGACGACCTGCTGGCCGGGCGTGATCGAGCGCAGCACTTCCTGGCCGACGGCGCGCTCGCGCACCTTGGCGATGAAATCCTTGACCACCGGCAGGGCGACGTCTGCCTCCAGCAGCGCGATGCGAACCTCGCGCAGCGCGGCGACAACATCTTCCTCCGTCAGCGCGCCACGGCCACGCAGCTTGGAGAAGATGTCGCCAAGGCGACCGGTCAAACCCTCGAACATGCTCGCTCAAAAACCTCGCTATGTTTGCCTTCTGGGCAAACGAAAAAGGCCAGTGGACGAAACTCGTCGACCGGCCGACCCCCGCAGGAGCTTTTCAGTGCGCTGCTTTTACTTGCGGAACGGCGTGACTGTCAAATCCGTCTCGCCCGGCGATTCGGCCGGAACCGGCGGCATTTCCATTGGAACGCCGCGCGCGCGCAGGCGATTGCGCTGCCAATAAAGCAGGGGGATGCTCAGCAGATAGGCGACGATCACAAAGATTGCCATCGCCCACGGCGGGTCGATCGTCGCGCCGATCGCGATGCCCAAGACGGCCAGCAGAGGCAAACGAAACCGTTGCCCGACGCGGATACTGGTCAGCGCCAAGGTCGGGATGCGGCTCACCATCAAAAGTGCCACGCCCAGCACCCATACGCTGACCAAATAAGGGTGGTTGGCGGCAATAGGCCTTTCCACCTCAAGATCGATCAGCAACGGCAGCAGTGAGAGCGCGGCCCCTGCCGGGGTCGGCACGCCGACGAAATAGGGCGCCTTTGGCTGGCGCGGGCCGAGTGTGCTCAACGCCGTATTGAAACGCGCCAGGCGCAGTGCGGCGCAGATCGAAAAAGCCAGCGTCGCCATCCAGCCGATATTGCCAGCCCCATGCAGGGTCCAGACATAGAGCAGGATCGCGGGTGTGACGCCGAACGACACGATGTCGGCCAGGCTGTCGAGTTCAGCGCCGAACTTGCTCTGCGCATTCAGCAACCGCGCCATGCCGCCGTCGAGCGTATCCAGGATCGCCGCGATGGCGATCGCGATGACCGCTGCCTCCCAGCGGCTTTGCATGGCGAAGCGAATCGCATTCATGCCCGCGCACAGCGCCAATGTCGTCAGCGCATTCGGCAGCATCCGGAAGAATGAGCCGGTCGGCGGCGGCAGGCGCCGGCGATTGCGCAAGGACGGGGGCATCAGCTGTGCCACCCCGCTCGCGCCGTTTCGCTGCTGTCGAAATCGACCAGGATCGTCTCACCGCCGATGGCGGTCTGGCCGACGATGACCAGCGGCTCGGCATCGCGCGGCAGATAGATGTCCAGCCGGCTGCCGAAGCGGATCAGGCCATAACGCTCGCCGGTGCGCACCTCCTGGCCGTCCTTCAGCGTGGTGATGATGCGGCGCGCCACCAGCCCGGCGATCTGGACGAAAGCGATCTCCCGCCCGTCCGCCATCTTGAGCCGCACGGCGGCGCGCTCGTTGACGTCGCTTGCCTTGTCCATCGAGGCGCTGAGGAATTTGCCAGGATGGTAGGCGGATTTGACCACGGTGCCCTCGATCGGCACGCGGTTCACATGCACGTTGAAGACATTGAGGAAGATCGAGATGCGCAGCATCTGGTCCGCCCCCATGCCGAGTTCCGGAGGCGGCACGGCCGGCACGATCATCGTCACCCGCCCGTCGGCCGGGCTCACCATCAATCCCTTGCGCAGGGGCACGGTGCGCGGCGGATCGCGGAAGAAGTAGACGCACCACAGCGTCAGAATCAGGCCGACCCAGCCCAACGGCGCCCAGAGTTCGAAGAATATCAGGGTGGCGACCGCGAAGCCGGCAATGAAGGGCCAGCCGGCGCGATTGATCGGGTAGAGAACGGTGCTTAAAGCGTCCATTTACAATTCTTGGTCCGGGTTCGAGGGGTTATGTTGCATTCCCCGCATGGATTCGGAAGCCCCCGAACCACGTTAGCACTATTTGGCGGCCGCCCTGCCGCGCTCAACCGACAGGATATACGGTGGACGGCGACCTGCTCAAATTCCTCAACCAGTTCCGCAACACGCCGCGCTCAATCGGCGCCATCGCCCCCAGCTCACGCGGACTGGCCGAGGCGATGATCGAGCCGATCGATTTCAAGACGGCCCGGGTGATCGTCGAATTCGGCCCCGGCACCGGGGTGATGACCGGCGCGATCGTGAAGCGGCTCGGGCCCGATACCCGCTATGTCGGAGTCGAAATCAACGAGACTTTCTGTGAGACGCTGACCGTCCGCTTCCCCCACCTCCAGTTCTTCAATCGCGGCGCTCAGGACATCAAGGAGATCCTGCATGCGCTGGAGCTGGACAAGGTCGACGCCATCGTCTGTGGCCTGCCGTGGGCCTCGCTGCCGATCGAGCTGCAGGGGCGGATCATGGCGGCGATCCTGGATGTGCTGAAGCCGGGCGGCATCTTCGTCACCTTCGCCTATCTGCAGGGCCTGGTGATGCCCGCCGCCGGCATGCTGCGGCGGCGGCTGAAGTCGCAGTTCTCGGCGGTGAAGACCACGAAGATCATCTGGCAAAACCTGCCGCCGGCCTTTGCCTATGTCTGCTACCGCTAGTCGCCCCGATCCAGAGATTCCACCGCCGGTTGTCATAGGCGCTTCTTTAGTTCGCCATCATTTGCTATAATATTTTCGCAAAATGTATGCAGTTTCCGGGAAAGGGTCGGTATGCGGCTCATCTATCTACCGATAATCGCATCGATGGCGGTGGCTGCGCCAGCCTTCGCCGGTACCGAGGACGGCGACTCGCCCAACCCGTTCACCGCGCCGTCCGCCGGCCAGACGACGACCAGCGGCTTGGTCAACAACGCAGGCGATGAGACGCAGGTCCCGGGTGTTCCGACCGTGCAGGGCAGCGATCAGCAGTCCGGGCATCCCGATGAGGTGCGCTCATCGGGAAGCTTCTATCAGGGGCAGAAGAAAGACACGGACGGCCATTGAGGCCGCCGTCTATTTCCCATCCACGGTGAAGGCGATCAGCGCGTTGCCCGGCTGGTGCACGCCGGCCGCGCCGGAATTTACATAAAGCACGCCGTCGGCGATGGCCTCGACGCCGTTGCTGAGGCTGCCGCCGGTCGCGGTCGGGGCGTTCACCGCCTTGAAGCTGCCGCCGGTGTCGAAATCCCACAATCTGGCGCCGTCCTTGGTCGAGAAAGCCCGCATATGGCCATCGATCGAGCCCGAGAATACCACGCCGGGGATCACCGCCAGCGCGCCCGGCTGGGTGGCGGCGCAATTGACCTGGCCGTTGGCGAGGGCCAGCGCCGAGGGTGTGTCGCCCCAGGCACAGACGGGCGGCGGGGCGGGAACGTGCCAGACGGTCTTGCCGGTGGCGAAATCGAGCGCGGTCAGGCCGCCCACGGTGACGCCCGGCTGCGGGCGGACATCGGCGCTGCCGACATACATCCGGGTCTTGTCCACGGCCATGCCCCAGACGCCGGCGGTACGGCTGCCCTTGCCGAGCTTCACCCGCCAGACCAGCTTGCCGTTCTGGTCGGGATCGTAGCCGAACGCCTCATCGGCCTTGGAGATCGCAACGAGAATGTCCTTGCCGTCCGCCATCCCGCGCAGCACGGGCGGCGCGGCAAAGTCGAAGTCGGGGCCGACATGGCTGCACTCCTCGGGCTTCTGCGCCTTGGGGCAGATATCGTCCTCCGGCAAGGCCTGCGTCACCCATTTGCGCTTACCGCTATCCATGTCGAAGGCGATGATGGCATTGGCGACATCTACCGAGCTTTGCGTGTAGGAATTGCCGGTGCCGGCATAGACCGCCTTGCGCTTCGGATCGACGGTGATGGCGGAAAAGATCGCGACTCCGGCGGGACCGAACAGCTTCGTGCCGCTGGCGCTGGTGCCGATCTGTTTCGGCTCCCGCTCGATATTATGGCTCTTCCAGAGGATCTTGCCGGTCGTCGCATCGACCGCGGCGACGCCGCCGCGGAAAGTGCAGCAGGCATAGTTCGGGTTGAACAGCGACACTTCCTCCAGCGAGGACAGCGGCACGTAGAGGCGGCCCTTATAAAGGGTTGGCGAGCCCGTCAGGCGGGTCGCCGAATGGTCCTCCGCCCGCACGGTCCAGACCACGGCGCCGGTCTCGGCATCCAGCGCATGCAGCCAGCCATTCTCGGTCACGACATAGGCCGCGTGCTTGCCGCCGGGCAGGGGGCCGATGCCGATGCCGGCATGGACTCCACCCTCGGCGGCGAACGACCAATGGGTGCAGCCGGTCTTGGCGTCCAGCGCGAAGACCCGCCCGGCGCGGTTGGCGACGAACAGCATATCGCCGGCCACGGTCGGCTGCCCGTCGGCGACATTGCCGGGATAGGCGAAGACCCATTTGACCTTGAGCTTCGGCACGTCTGCGGCCGCGATACCGGGCTCGGTCTGGAAGCGGGTATTGCCGAAATCGTGGCCCCAGCTGCTCCAGTCCTTGGACCCGGGCTTGAGCACGGCCTGGGTCGTACAGCGGTTGGCCTCGGGATCAGGGTCGTGGGTGGCGCCGGGCTCCTTGCCGGTGACGAAGACCGCCAGCGACTTGATCTGGTCGGCGCTGAGGCCCGCCGCCATCGGCTGCATGACGCCGGAGGTCAGCGCGGTGACGACCTGCTCCGGCGTCTTGACGATGGCGAGGAAGGCGCGCGCCGGAATCCGGTCGACCGGGTGGTCGTGGCACTGGGCGCATTTTTGGGCATAGAGCTGGGCACCGGGATTGTTGGCATCTGGAGCTGGAACTGGGTCGGTCTCGGCGCGGGCATGGTTGAAGGCAACGAGCAGGCTCAGCGCCGCCAGGCTTGTGACGATTTTCATTCTTCCCTCAGGCCCAATACGGCGTCGCGGTTTCCATCAGCCGCCGCGCCACCTGGTCGACTGGCTGGAAGCGCGTGACACGCGAGATATTCTCAGTCCCGACAATACCGTTGAAGCCGGAGGCACGCAGCGTGGCGACGAAGCGCTTCAGGTCGAAAATGCCTTCGCCCGGCATTACCCGCTTCTCGATCGTTTCGCTCAGCAGGTCGTCGGATTCGAGCGGCCCGTGATCGTTGAACTGGACGAAGGCGATCCGCTCGACCGGAATGCCGACAAGCGCCGCCCAGCCGCCGTCGGCGGAGCGGCCGTCCGGGCCGTTGAAGAAATGCCAGGTGTCGACGACGATATTCCGCCCGGTCATGCCCGCCCGATCCAGCACCTCAAGCGTCTGGCCGATGCTGGCCAGCGGCAGGAAGGGCAGGAACTCCATCGCGATGTCCATGCCGGCGTCTTGGCAGATCAGGTGGGCCGCGCGGGTCGCGGCGACGACCTTGTCGCCGAGCGGCGCGGTGATGCCAGCCTGGAGGTAGCGCGCGCCCAGTGCTGCCCCGGTCGCAACCAGCTTGCGCGCGTCGGCTTCCACGGCGGCGACATCGTCATTGATCGAAAGATCCTGCAGCCCCAGCATCTTCAGGCCGTGGCGCCCGATCTCGCCCTTGAGCGTTTCGAGCGTGCCGTCATTCTCGACGTAATAGGCGATGCTGGCCTTATCGAGCGTGATCCAGCGATAGCCGGCGTCGGCGGCAGCTTTGATCATCGCCGCCAAATCGGGCTTCTCGAAGCCGACGAAGGGCGACCAGTTCACGCCCTCGAAGCAAAACTCGACCATCAGGGCTCCAATACGACTTTGATGACACCGGACTTGCGGTCGCGCGCCATGTCGAAGGCGTCGGCCGCGGCGATCAGCGGGAAGCGGTGTGTGATGATGACCTCGCCGATGGTGGGATTGCTGCCGAGCAGGGCGGCGGCGTTGTCGATGTCCCGCACCACCCCATCCATGCCGTACATGGTAGAGCTGACGATCTCCGGCTCCTTCGACGCCAGGGTCAGGCCGGGCAGCCGGACCTCGTCCCACGACGCTGAAAGCAGCAGCAGTTTGCCGTTGGGCCTCAGCCACGCGCAGCCGTCAGCGGCGCCCGAGGCGCTGCCAGCGCTAACGGCGGCCATGTCCTATTCCCCGTTCGGCCCGGCCGCGCCGACGCCGTCGCCAGCTTCCTTCCTCAT
>CAZNNJ010000099.1:0-11432 GCA_964574305.1 uncultured Rhodospirillales bacterium
GCTTTTTGAAGTTGCGCGTTAATTTCATTCTGACGCCGGATTTCCCAGTTCCCATTTTCCCCTTCTCCGCCTTGGGTTCAGCAGCGGACGGTGGCCGCGATCAGCGGTCGGTTGGGAGACCGCCGATCCGACGCTCGGCGTCGGCCTTGCCCTGCACAGCACCCAACCTGCCGGGTGCCAACGCCAAGGCTGAGTCGAACGCGTTGAGCGCCTCCTTCGGCTTGCCGAAAGCGAGGAAAAGCTCACCCAGCTGCTCGCGCGCGGGCACGATCGGCCCGGGCGTGACAGGGAGCTTCTCCAGCTCGTCTTCTTCGTCCGCGGCCTCAGTCATGGTCGCCACAGCTGCGTCACCGTCGCCTGCCGCGGCGAAGCGCCAGCTCCGCGCGGACTTCAGCAGGGCGTCGACTTGAGTCATCCAGTAGGGGTCGTTCGCTGCGCGCAACGCCTCACGGCAGGCCTGGAGCTCATCGATGTCGGCGTCAGCGGCCCAAGGCGTGGCGGCGCGCAACTTGCCGAGCGCGCGGGCCCACCACACGATCGCCGCCACCTGAGGGGTGGACCCCGGCATCGGGGTGAGCTGCGAAGCCGTCGCCCAATCACGGGTCTCGACCGCCAGTCGGGCGGGCATGGCGTTGCTGGCGTAGCCGATTTTGAAACCGGCGCCGGGTAGGCCGGTCATAGCTTTGAGATCCGCCACTTCCCGAGCGGCATCGGCCGTCCGGCCGCGCTGGAGATATGCGTAGGTCAGGTAATCCATGGCGTGCAGGACCTCGCCGACATCGCCTTGGGCGCGTGCCGCGTCGCGTGCGGCAATGTTCGACGCGATCGAATCGTCCCAGAGGCCGAGCCGGGTGAAAATGTGCGACGGCATATGCAGGGCGTGGGGCGCCGAAGGCGCGATCCTCGCATAGGCGCGGGCCGCAGGGAGACCCCGCCCGGCCAGTTCGGCGCTGTCATAGGCGTGGATCAGATAGTGCGGTACGCCGGGATGATCCGGTTGACGCTTCCAGATCGGCTCGAGGATATCGGCGGCATGCTTCTGCCGTGTATGGGTGCGATCGGTCGGCGGCGCGGTTGCGACCAGCGACAAGGCGTAGAATGTCGCGATCTCGTCATCATTCGGATAGTCGCGCGCGACGGTGGCCATGGCGTCCGAATATCGCATCGCGCGCGCGGCCGGGGGACTCCGGTCCGCGTTCGCGTAGTAGGCGCCCAGCGCGGCAATGAGCGCGCGCTCGCGGGATGTGGTATCCATGGCCTCGGCCTGGCCGATCTCCTTGGTGCCGGCGGCAAGCCCGGCGCCGGACGGCGCGTCCCAGAGTTGGTGATAGTGGGCCATCGCGCGGCCCCAATGCGCCATCGCGCAAGCGGGGTCGCGCGCGGTGACGTCGGCGAAGCCCCTATCGGCCTCATCATATGCGAAAGAGTGCAGGAGCGCGACGGCCCGATCGAACGCCGCTGCCACCGCCGGCATGCAGCTCTCTTCGAAGTGAACCGTGCCCAGATGCTCCGGCGCGGTATGATGGTGCTCATCTTGCGCGCCCACCGGTGCGGCGAAGACCAGGGCCGTAAAGACCGCAGCGAGCCGTCTCTTCATCAAAGCT
The DNA here is from genome assembly GCA_964574305.1 of uncultured Rhodospirillales bacterium. Taxonomy (GTDB): domain Bacteria; phylum Pseudomonadota; class Alphaproteobacteria; order BOG-932; family Roseiterribacteraceae; genus BOG-932. The sequence continues at coordinate 1,605 of CAZNNJ010000099.1, forward strand.
CTCCCCCCTCTCGAGCTATCGACGCAACCACCCCTCCTCATTGATCACCGCATCCGTCCTAGCCGCCACTTCCCCCATACTCGCCCCCTCCCGGCGCATCTCCTCCCGCATTCCGGCAATCCGCCTGATCCGCTCGGCCCAGACCTCCGGAAACAGCTCGGCCAGATAGGCGCGCAGCCGCCGCGACAAGGTTGGGCTGCTGCCGCCGGTGGAGATCGAAATCGCCAGTTCGCCCCGGCGCAGGATCGCCGGGACGTGGAAGTCGCATAGGGCCAGCGTGTCTTCGACATTCACCAGCACGCGGTGGGTCCGCGCTAACAAAGCCAGGTGCTCGGACCCCGCGGCGGGCAGGCCGGCGACGAAGAGGACGCGGTAGTGGGCGATTTCCGCCTCGGTCGGCAGGCGGGGGATCAGGCGGGGGCCAGCGGCAGCCTTCACGTCCTCGGAAGGGGCGGGGGCGTAGATGTGGAGGTTGGGGACTTGTTCGCCGTCCAGCAGGGTCAGGCGTTTGAGCAGGGCTGGGCCCGTCCCGGCCAGCGCGACCGGCAGTGTGGCCAGGTCTAGCGCGAGGGGGACGGTCATTTGCTGGTCCTCTTTGCGGCGCCTCCTCCCGCCGCCAAAGGCGGCTGCTGCGAGACGCAGTAGCGACCGCCGGTCGCGAGGGGGAGGTCGACGGCGCTTTGGCCGGCGGGTGGGGGGTAATGGTCCCGCCTTCTCGATGAGCCCGTAAAAGCGGAGGCAGTATCCCCCACCCGGACCTTCGGTCCGACCTCCCCCTCAAGGGGGGAGGCGCTTTGTGGGAGGATCATTCCCCTAATTCCGCCCGAGGCGCTGCCTCGCGATCCAGGGGCGGTTGTCTTCGGCAGGCTGGTAGAAGACGTCGAACTCGTCGAAGGCGGCCAGCCAGTTCTCCTCCAACGCCCGCTCCGGCATTTCGAAGGCGTCGATGCCGCAGCGCTGCATGAACAGCAGCTGGTCGCGCAGCACACCGCCGGTGGCGCGGATTTCGCCGGTGAAGCCGTAGCGGTCGCGCAGCACCCGTGCCTGGGAAAAGGCGCGGCCGTCGCCGAAATTGGGGAAATGGACCGTGATCAGGCCGAACTTGGCCGCCTCGGCGCCGATCTCGGCGGTGGCCACCGTGTTGGGAATGCGGACGCCGAGTTCCGCCGGGGCGCGCCCGATCGTGTCGCGCTCCGCCGTCCAGCGGGCCCAGCTCACCGTGACCGGGCCGCCGGGGGGCAGCGGGTCGGTATCTTCCAGATGCCGCCAGCGGTCCTCGACGACCGTCCGGCCCTTAACGAGCACCATAGACGGCCTCCTTGAACGGCTCGGCGCCGATCCGGCGATAGGTGGCGGGCAGGTCCTCGCCGTTGCTGCGATGCTTGATATAGACGTCCAGCAGCTTGTCGACGGCGCTGTTCACCTCGTCGCTCGGCACCGCGCGGCCCACGATGGTGCCGACCGCGGACTGCTCGTCGGCGCTGCCGCCGACGGTGATCTGGTAGAATTCCTCGCCGTTCTTGTCGACGCCCAGAATGCCGATATGGCCGACATGGTGGTGGCCGCAGGCATTGATGCAGCCCGAGATCTTGATCTTCATCGGGCCGATCTCTTCCTCGCGCGCCGCCAGATGCTCGCCCAGCTTCTCCGCCACCGGGATCGAGCGGGCATTGGCCAGGCTGCAATAATCCAGTCCGGGGCAGGCGATGATGTCGCTCGCCAGGCCGGCATTGGCGGTGCCCATGCCCGCCGCCGCGATCTCGGCATGGAAGGCGGGCAGGTCGCCTTTGCGCACGTCGGGGAAGACGACGTTCTGCTCATGCGTCACCCTGACCTCGCCGAAGCCGTAGCGCTCCGACAGGTCAGCCAGCAGGTCCAGCTGCTCGGCGGTCACGTCGCCCGGGGGCTTGCCCAGCGGCTTCAGGGACACGGTGGCGATGGCATAGCCGGGCTGCTTGTGCGGATGGGTGTTGTATTTGACCCAGCGGGCGAACTTGGAGTCGCCCGCGACCGCTTTCGCCAGGGTGGCCTCGCCCTGAGGGTCCGGCGCCGGATAGGAAGGCGGGGCGAAATGGGCATAGATAGCAGCGACGGTCTCGTCGGACAGGTCCAGCGATGTGTGGTCCATCTGGGCCCATTCGGCCTCGACCTCCTCGCGCATCTTCTCGATGCCCAGCGCCTGGACCAGGATCTTGATCCGCGCCTTGTAGATGTTGTCGCGCCGGCCGTGCTCGTTATAGACGCGCAAAGCCGCCTCCAGATAGGACAGCAGGTCCTTCTTCGGCAGGAACTCGCGCAGCACCTTGCCCATGATCGGGGTGCGGCCCAGCCCGCCGCCGACCAGCACCTGGAAGCCGACCTCGCCCGCCGCGTTCTTCACGATATAGAGCCCGATATCGTGGATATGGACGGCGGCGCGGTCCTTCTCCGACGCCGAGACGGCGATCTTGAACTTGCGCGGCAGCCAGGAGAATTCCGGGTGCAGGGTCGACCACTGGCGGATGATCTCGCACCAGGGGCGGGGATCCTCGATCTCGTCGGCGGTCACGCCGGCGAACGGGTCGGAGGTGGTGTTGCGGATGCAGTTGCCGCTGGTCTGGATGGAGTGCATCTCCACCGACGCCAGGTCGGCCATGATGTCGGGCGTCTCGTCTAGCTTGATCCAGTTGAACTGCATGTTCTGGCGCGTGGTGAAGTGGCCATAGCCCTTGTCGTACGTGCGCGCGATATGGCCCAGCATCCTGAGCTGCGCCGGCGACAGCGTGCCATAGGGGATGGCGATCCGGTACATATAGGCGTGCAGCTGGAGGTAGAGCCCGTTGCGCAGGCGCAGCGGCCGGAACTCCTCCTCTGACAGCTGGCCGATCAGGCGGCGGCGCACCTGGTCGCGATATTGCGCGGTCCTCTCCTCGAGGAAGCGGCGGTCGAATTCGTCGTAGCGATACACGTCTCGTCTCCTGCGTCAGGCCGTGGGGCCGAAGGCGCGGATGGTCTCCTTCACGCCGATCGGGCCGATCACGCCGTCGGTCACCGTCACGTCGATCACATAGGGACCGACCGCCTCCAGCGGCAATGGGCCCTTCGCCGCCTCGACCAGCAAAATCCCGCCATCGGGCGCAACCACCGCATCGGCGATGGAAGGCGACCACGTGCCGTTGCCGGCGTAATAGATCGGCACGCCGTCGCGCAGGCGATTGCCGGTTACGGCTTGATGTGGGGTCTCGGCACTCACTCTACAGGGCTCGCTTTCATTCAACGCGCGTATGTTTAACGGTCCAGCCGAGGCTGCGCTAGTCGCGGTCTGGCCTGCGAATGCTCGCCATGCCGCCCGGCCGATCGCTCATGGCTGGCATGTCAATTCCGCAGATTCGGCGTCACCGCGCTTCGAATCGGCCGCTTGCGGGGGCTCGAGAGCCGCCAAACCGCGCATTTCCCCCTCGGGGAGCTTACGCGCGGCGTCGATTTACATTATACAGCACCCATTGCGCAATAGCGCTCATTCTACAGGGGGCTTGAAGAGTTGCAAACTCTCCCGATCATATGGCAATGTGCAATGCACATAAACCACGTTCTCAGATTGTAGTATCCCCGGACCTCATCGAGCACGAACATGTCAGCCCAGCTTGCCTCTGCCGAACTTGATACAGCCCCCGTGACGTCGGAGATCGTCGTCGATGACGCGGCTCTGCGCGCCGCCGATCTCATGGCGCGATACGGTCATCTGGACGGGGTCGAGCTGCTGCGCGCGCTGTTCACGGAAATGCCGGGCCAGATCGCGCTGGTCTCGTCCTTCGGCGCGGAATCGGCGGTGCTGCTGGCGATGGCGGCCGAGGTCGACCCGGCCGTGCCGGTCATCTTCCTCGATACCGGCAAGCTGTTCGGCGAGACGCTGACCTATCGCGACAAGCTGTCGAGGCATCTCGGCCTGACCAACGTCCAGACCTTCAAGCCCGATCCCGTCGCCGAGGCCGAGCTCGACAAGCCCGGCACCCTGTGGCGCGACAATCCCGACGCCTGCTGCCATTTCCGCAAGGTCGAGCCGCTGGACCGGGCCATGGCGCCCTTTGCCGGCTGGATCACCGGCCGCAAGCGCTTCCAGAGCAAGGGCCGCGCCGCCCTGCCGGTCATCGAATCCGAGGGCGGCAAGCTCAAGATCAACCCGCTTGCCGCCTGGGACGCCAGGCAGATCGCCGCCGAGTTCAAGCGGCGGGAGCTGCCGGCCCATCCGCTGGTCGCCGACGGCTTCCTGTCGATCGGCTGCATGCCCTGCACCGACAAGGTGGCGCCGGGCGCCGACGCACGGTCCGGTCGCTGGGCCGGGCTGGACAAGACCGAATGCGGCATCCACCTGTCGCGCATTCCGGCCAAGCGGCCGCAGCGCGCCTCCAAGCATCTGCGCGAGCTGGAGAACCAGAGCATCTATATCCTGCGCGAGGCCTTCGCCCGTTTCCCCAAGCTCGCCTTGCTGTGGTCGGTGGGCAAGGACTCGAACGTGCTGATCTGGCTGGCGCGCAAGGCCTTCTACGGCCGCGTGCCCTTCCCGGTGGTCGAGCTCGATACCGGCATGGAGCTGCCTTCGGTCTATGCGTTCCGCGACCGCTATGCCGCCGAATGGGGCCTGGACCTCAAGATCGAGAACTGCCCGCCGGTCGAGGCTATCGATCCCAGCCTGCCGCCGCTGGCCCGGGCGGCTGCGCGTAAGTCCGCGGGGCTCCAGGCGCTGATCCGGCGCGAGAAGCTGAACGGTGTCATCGTCGGCATCCGCCGTGACGAGCAGTCGACCCGCGCCAAGGAGCGGGTGTTCTCGCCGCGCTCAAACCAGGGCGACTGGAATTTCGAGCAGCAGCCGGCCGAGTTCTGGGACCATTACAAGGCGCGCGTGGCCGAGGACGAGCATGTCCGCATCCACCCGTTGCTGGGTTGGACCGAGCTCGACATCTGGCGCTACACCAAGGCCGAGGGCATCCCGGTCGTCCCGGCCTATCTGGCTGAGGGTGGAGTGCGCTACCGCTCGCTGGGCGAGACCAACATCACCCAGCCGATGGCGAGCCAGGCCGCCTCGATCGACGACATCATCGCCGAGCTTGAGGCGACCAGATCGCCCGAGCGCGCCGGTAGGATCATGGACCACGAGGCCGAGGACTCGTTCGAGCGGCTGCGCAGCGGCGGCTATATGTGATGGCCGACCCCGCGGAGGATACGCTCGAGCCCTTGCGCGTCGTGATCGTCGGCAATGTCGATCACGGCAAATCCACCCTGATCGGCCGTTTGCTGAACGAATCCGGCGCGCTGGGCGAGGACAGTGTCGCGGCGGTGGCCGAGATGAGCCGCAAGCGCGGCGTCGACTTCGAATGGGCCTTTGTCACCGATGCGCTGCAGGTCGAGCGCGACCGCGGCACCACCATCGACACCAGCGAGGCGGTGTTCCGCACGCTGCGCCGCAGCTTCGTCATCATCGACGCGCCGGGGCAGGACGAGTTCCTGCGCAACATGGTGACCGGCGCCTCCTCCGCCGACATCGCCATCGTCGTCATCGACGCGAGCGAGGGCACGCTCGACCAGTCGCGCCGCCATCTCTACCTGCTGAGCCTGCTCGGCGTTCGCCGGCTGATCGTCGCCATCAACAAGATGGACAAGGTCGATTACTCGCCGGACTGCTTCTCCGTCGCCGCCAACCAGGTGCGCAACTATCTCCAGCAGATCGACGTCGCCGCCACCGCGATCATCCCGATCAGCGCCAAGAAGGGCGAGATGATCGCCACCCGCACGTCGCTGCTCGACTGGTACCACGGGCCGACCCTGCTCGAGGCGCTCGACCGGGTCGAGGCGGACGAGATTTCGCCCGATGTGCTGCCGCTGCGCTTCAGCGTGCAGGACATCTACAAGTTCGACGAGCGCCGGATCCTGGCCGGCCGGGTCGAGAGCGGTGTGCTGCGTGTCGGCGACGCGCTGGCCTTCGCCCCTGGCGGCGCCATCGCCCGTGTCGCCTCGATCGAGGACTGGAACCAGACCACGCGCCGGGTCAGCGCCAATGCCGGCGACACGATCGGCATCACGCTGGACCAGCGCGCCTTCGTCGAGCGCGGCCATGTCGCCGCCCCGGCGGCCGAGCCGATCCGCATGGCGCGGCGGGTGACGGTCAGGATGTTCTGGCTGGCGCCCGATCCGCTGTTCGCCGGTCGCAGCCTGACCTTGCAGCTCGCCTCCGGCGAATACCGGGTCAAGGTCGCGTCGATCGACGCCGTGGTCGATATGGGCACGCTGGTGAAGCGGCCCGCCGGCAAGGTGCTGACCAACCAGGTGGCCGAGATCGCACTCGACGCCATCGATCCGCTGCCGGTCGACCGCTACAGCGCGCTGCCCCGCACCGGGCGCGGCGTACTGTCGGACGGCGGCGATGCGCTGGGCGGCGCCATCGTGCTCGATTTCGTCGAGGCGCCGGTCGAGACCCAGACCGCCGCCGTCTATGCCGGCGTGTCGCGCGAGGAGCGGGAGCGGCGCTATCGCCATCGCGGCGGCGTGCTGTGGTTCACCGGCCTGTCGGGCTCCGGCAAGTCGACCCTGGCGGCGGCGCTGGAGCGGGCCCTGTTTCAGGGCGGCATGCCTGCCGTCGTGCTCGACACCGACCTGATCCCCCGCGTCCTGTCGCACGACCTCGGCTTCGCCCAGACCGACCGCACCGAGAATACCCGCCGCATCGCCGAGACGGCGAAGCTGCTGGCCGATGCCGGCAACATCACCATCGCCGCCCTGGTCTCGCCGCTCCAGTCGGACCGCACGCTGGCGCGGTCGATCGTCGGCGACAATTTCGCCGAGATCTATGTCCGCGCCGACCTGGCGCTGTGCGAGGCGCGCGACCCCAAGGGGCTCTATGCCCGTGCTCGCCGCGGCGAGATCAAGAACTATACCGGCGTCGACACGCCGTATGAGGCGCCGGTCATGCCGGACCTCACCATCGACACTGGCAAGCTGGACATCGCCGAGGCGGTCGACCTCCTGGTCGGCTTCGTCGATTCCCGCTTCCACGACCCGCGCATCGATCAGAACCTGGCCGAGCCTGAGTGGAGCGTCTGATGCGGTTTGCTGCCGGCCGGCTGCGCCTCGCCGCGGCCGGCCTCATGCTGGTGGTGTGCGCGCTCGCCAACCCGTTCAGCGCGTGGGCGGCGACGCTGATGAACGTCTCCTACGACCCCACCCGCGAATTCTACGTCGCCTATGACGCGCTGTTCGCCAGCTATTGGAAGAGGCAGACCGGCGAGGAGGTAACGATTCAGCAGTCGCATGGCGGGTCGGGCAAGCAGGCCCGCGCCGTGATCGACGGGCTCGACGCCGATGTCGTGACGCTGGGCATCCCGATCGATATCGACGCCATCGCCGACCAAGGCCTGCTGGCCAGGAACTGGGCGAGCCGCCTGCCGGACGAGAGCACGCCCTACACCTCGACCATCGTCTTCCTGGTCCGCAAGGGGAACCCCAAGGGGATCAAGGACTGGAGCGACCTCACCAAGCCCGGAGTTGACGTCATCGCCGCCAACCCCAAGACCTCGTCCGGCGGGCAGATGGCCTATTACGCCGCCTGGGGCTGGGCGATGGACCGGTTCGGCGGCGATACGGCCAGGATCAGGGCCTATATGACGGCGCTTTACAGGAATGTGCCGACGCTCGACAGCGGCGCGCGCGGCTCGACCGTCACTTTCGCCCAGCGCGGCTTCGGCGACGTGCTGCTGGCTTGGGAGAATGAAGCGTACCTGGCGATGCGCGAAGCTGGCGCCGACAAGTTCGAGATCGTCGTGCCGCCGGAAAGCGTGCTCGCCCAGCCCTCGGTCGCCGTCGTCGATTTCGTGGTCGACAACAAGGGCAGCCGCAAGCTGGCCGAGGCCTATCTCAATTATCTCTACAGCGACGAGGGGCAGGATTTGGCCGCCAGGTGGTTCTATCGCCCGCGGTCCGAGGCGGTCGCCGCCCGCTACGCCGCCCAGTTTCCCGCGCTGAAGCTGTTCACCGTGCCCGAGAAGTTCGGCAGCTGGCCCGAGGCGCAGAAGACCCATTTCGGCGACGGCGGCGTGTTCGACCAGATCTACCAGCCTGGTGCCCAATGACAGCGGTAACGATTTCCCACACCTCGCTCCGGCGCTGGAGCGTTCTCCCGGGCTTCGGCCCGGCGCTTGGCTTCACCATCACCTACCTCTCCCTCATCGTCCTGATCCCGCTCTCCGCCTTGTTCCTCAAGGCGGCGCAGATGGATTTCGCGGCGATCTGGAACATCCTGACCAACGCAAGGGTGCTGGCCGCCTTCCGGCTGACTTTCATGGCCTCGGCCATCGCCGCCGCGGTCAATGTCGCGTTCGGGCTCCTGATCGCCTGGATGCTGGTGCGCTACCGCTTCTGGGGCCGGCGGATCGTCGACGCGGTAGTCGACCTGCCCTTCGCCCTGCCGACCGCGGTCGCCGGCGTGGCGCTGTCGTCGCTGATGGCCAAGAACGGCTGGGTCGGCTCGCTGTTCGCGCCCTTCGGCATCACCATCGCCTATGCCACGCCCGGCATCGTCGTGGCGCTGATTTTCGTCGGCCTGCCCTTCGTCGTCCGCACCGTCCAGCCGATCCTGCAGGATTTCGAGCCCGAGCTGGAAGAGGCGGCGGCGACCTTGGGCGCCGACCGCTGGACCACCTTTATCCGCGTCACCCTGCCGGCGCTGGCCCCGGCCATGCTGACCGGCTTTGCGCTGGCCTTTGCCCGGGCGATCGGCGAGTACGGCTCGGTGATCTTCATCGCCGGCAACCGTCCGGGCCTGACCGAGATCGTGCCGCTGCTGATCGTGATCAAGCTGGAGGAGTTCGACTATCGCGGCGCCTCGGTCATCGCCGTGACCGCGCTCCTCATCTCCTTCACCCTGCTGATCCTCATCAACGTCCTGCAACGGCGCCTGGGGAGGCATCATGAGCGAAGCTAGGCGCGAGCGGCCGGCGTTGCGCGACCCGCGCTGGGCGCGGGCGGCCATCTTCATCGGCGGCATCGGCTTTCTGCTGCTGTTCGTCGTCCTGCCGATGACCACGGTGGCGGTCGAGGCGCTGGCGAAGGGCATCCCCGCCTATTTCAAATCGCTGCAGGATCCCGATACCCAGTCGGCGATTCGCATGACGCTCACGGTCGCGGCGATCTCCGTGCCGCTCAACCTCGTCTTCGGCGTGGCAGCGGCCTGGACGATCGGCAAGTTCGATTTCAAGGGCAAGACGGTGCTGCTGTCGCTGATCGACCTGCCGTTCTCGGTCTCGCCGGTCATCGCCGGCATGGTCTTCCTGCTGGTCTTCGGGCTGCAGGGCTGGTTCGGCCCGTGGCTCAGGGAGCATCACATCAAGATCGTCTTCGCCCTGCCCGGCCTGGTGCTGGCGACCATGTTCGTCACCCTGCCTTTCGTCGCCCGCGAGCTGATCCCGCTGATGCAGGAGCAGGGCAGCGACGAGGAGGAGGCGGCGCGGATGCTGGGGGCGAGCGGCTTTCGCATCTTCTGGAGCATCACGCTGCCCAACATCAAATGGGCGCTGCTCTATGGCGTCCTGCTGTGTAACGCCCGCGCGATGGGCGAGTTCGGCGCGGTGTCGGTCGTGTCCGGCCATATCCGCGGCCTCACCAACACGCTGCCGCTCCAGGTTGATATACTATACAATGAGTACAACATGGTGGCCGCATTCTCGGTTGCTTCGCTGCTGGCGGGCCTGGCACTGATCACGCTGGTGCTGAAGTCATTCCAGGAATGGCGCCTCGCCCACCAACTGGCCCTGAACCGGCGTGCGGGACATCATGACCAACTAAGGAAGGGAAGTTCCAAAA
>CAZNNJ010000100.1:0-11410 GCA_964574305.1 uncultured Rhodospirillales bacterium
CGCCCGGGCCATGTCCGCTCTCTGGGTCGGTGAATACGATCCGGCCCAAGCCGGCAGCACGCCGGAGTTCGCCGTCGCCGACACGATTATCGCCCTCGAAACCAGACGAACGGCGGAGCGGTCCAGCCGGCTGCTCAGCGTCCGAAAACTGCGCGGCAGCGAGTTTCTCTCGGGTGACCCCCTCTATCCCCTCCCCGGCCGGGGGCTTCAGGTGTTTCCCCGGCTGGCCGACCGGCGGGAATTCACCGGCTCCCAGCTCGTCTTCTTCGACACGCACGGCGATTCGATCGGCCGCGGCGGCCATCCGGACGGCTTCTGCCAGCGGCTGGACTATGTCGCCTCGCCCTATGTGATCGCCGACATCGCCCGGCGCGGCATTCCGTTCAAGCAGGAGACCAGCTTCCAGGGCGGCGACGGTTATCTGTTCTTCCAGAGCGAGGATGCCGCCTTCGCCGCGCTGACCCGGATCCTGGAATGGGCGATGGCCGACCGGTCTTCAGCCAAGGGCGACGTGTTCTATGACGGGCGGGACAGCGTCACGGAATTCCTCACCACGGTGAAGGAATTCCAGTCCAGCCTGATGGACGACCCGAATTACGGCCTGCTGGTCGGCACCTACGGCTCGAACCTGCTGACCACCACCGGCAGCCGGGCCACGCGCCGGGAAGGGGAGTCGATCGAGGCGGCGCCACGTCCGCAGATCAGCGAGTTCCGCGCCATCCCGCATAATGCGGTGCTGCAGCAGCTGGGCGCCTTCGCCAACTCGATCGGCGGCGTCGGCGAGGCGATCGAGCAGAACCCTGCCTGGTTCGGCCAGGCGCACGGCGTATCGGCGCGGCTGAGAACCATGATGTCGCTGGTCGCCTATGGTGTCGCCTTCGCCAATGAGGAGGCGCTGGACGGCTATGTCGCCAATCTCGACCCCGGCCTGTGGCTGGCGCGCGCCGCTCATGCCAAGGATGTCGGCCGGGCCGACTCCCATCGCCGGATCGCCGAGATGCTGGAGGAATGGAACATCCATGACGGCCAGCGGAAAGTCTATCGCCGGCTCTATTCCGATGTCACCAAGCTCAAGGCCGGGCTTGAGCCGTTCGACCCGCCGGGCACCCGCATCTCAGGCGAGGCGAAGAAGTCGTTGATCCTGTTGCACGCGATCCGCATCGCGCTGATCCAGGAAATCTATCTGCTGGCGACCCAGATTCCCGAATTCTCCAGCCGGCATGAGATCGCCAACCGCCGCATCTTCCAGCGGGTGCTGCAGCTCGACATCCCCAACGCGGTGGCCCAGCTGAGGCGGATTTTCCCGGCGACGCCGGAACAGCCGGCCGACACCGATTTCGGCCCGCTCGCGACCTATGTCAGCGACGACACGCAGAGCTATCAGCGGGAAAACGACCTGATCTTCACACCCATGCTGAAATTGTATGACCTCATCCCGCGCATCTCCATTGCGATCATCCACTATATCGGCGCATTAGGGTAACAAGAGCCAAGTGGCGTACCTTAGCCCAGGCTCGTCATGACCGGGCTTGACCCGGTCATCCACGCGTCGCCCCAAGCACGGAGGTATGACGTGGATGCCCGGGTCAAGCCCGGGCATGACGGTTGAAGAGAGGAGGCCAGCGTAAGCAGGCCGGAAGTGAACGAGATGAGCGGCGAGCGGATCTATCTATACGATACGACCCTGCGCGATGGGGCGCAGACCCAGGGTGTGGACTTCACCGTGGCGGACAAGATCGCCATTGCCCACGCGCTGGATCAGCTCGGCATCGATTATATCGAAGGCGGCTGGCCGGGCGCCAACCCGACGGATGACGCCTTCTTCGCCGACGCCCCGGTTCTGCCGCGCGCCAAGTTCGCCGCCTTCGGCATGACCAAGCGGGCAGGGCGCAGCGCCGCCAACGACCCACAGGTTTCGGCCCTGCTGAACGCCAGGACCAAGGCGGTCTGCATCGTCGGCAAGGCCTCGGCGCGCCAGGTCGAGGCCGCGCTGGGCATCACCTTGGACGAGAATGTCGAGGCTATCGAAGGTACGGTCCGCGCCATCGTCGAGACTGGGGCCGAGGCGCTGTTCGACGCCGAGCATTTCTTCGACGGCTATAAGGGCGACCCGGCCTATGCGAAGCGCTGCCTGAAGGCGGCCTATGACGCCGGCGCGCGCTGGATCGTGCTGTGCGACACCAATGGCGGCACCCTGCCGGACGCGGTGCGGGAAGCCGTCGCCGACATCGTGAAGACGATCCCCGGCGCCCACGTCGCCATCCATTGCCATAACGATACCGAGAACGCCGTCGCCAACTCGCTGGCCGCGATCGCCGCCGGCGCGCGCATGGTCCAGGGAACGATCAACGGGCTGGGCGAGCGCTGCGGCAACGCCAATCTGGTGGCGCTGCTGCCGTCGCTGATGCTGAAGCTGGGCTACAGCACCGGGGTGACCAAGGAAGGGCTGCGGCAGCTCAAGCATGTCAGCCGCATGGTCGACGACCGGCTGAATCGTGCGCCGGTGCGCACCGCGGCCTATGTCGGGGAAAGCGCCTTCGCTCACAAGGGCGGCCTGCATGTCTCGGCGGTCGAGAAGGATCCGACCCTCTACGAGCATGTGAACCCAGATTTGGTCGGCAACAGCCGCCACGTCATCGTCTCCGACCAGGCCGGCAAGTCGAACGTGCTGTCGCGCTTCCGCGATATCGGGCTGGAGATCGATCCCAAGGACAAGCGGCTCGCCGCCCTGGTCGAGCAGGTGAAGCAGCAGGAATATGGGGGCTATGCCTAGGACGGCGCCGAAGCCAGCTTCGAACTGATGGCCCGCCGGGCGCTGGAGGGCGTGCCGACCTATTTCCGCCTGCAGACCTTCCGCATCCTGGACGAGCGCCGGCTGAACGCGCTGGGCGAGCTGGAGACGCTGTCCGAGGCGACGGTGAAGGTCGAGGTCGGAGACCAGCTGATCATGTCGGTCGACGAGGGCAACGGCCCGGTCAACGCGCTGGACGGCGCGCTGCGCAAGGCGCTCGCCCCGTCCTATCCCGAACTCGCCGACATCCGCCTGGTCGACTACAAGGTCCGCATCCTCAACTCCAAGGACGGCACCCGCGCCGTCACCCGCGTGATGATCGAAAGCGCCGACAGCGACGGCCAGCGCTGGACCACCGTCGGCGTCTCCCCCAACATCATCGAGGCCTCGTTCGAGGCCCTGGAAGACAGCCTGACCTGGCGCCTGTTCCACAAGCGCGCCCAGATCATCCCGCTGCCCAGCGGCGGCCGGCGGGCGAAGCGGGGGTAGGGCGTCTATCTGTCAGGCGGGCCGAATGCCCAAGAGGCCGGCGAGCGCTCGACAGGCGACTATTGCTGAACGGCGTTTTCCGCTTGTGCGGGAAACCGCTCATCGACAGCGGCGATCGTAAGGCGGACAGCCGTGACCATCTCCGCTTTCAGCTCCGAAATTCCGGAAGGATCGTCTCCTCGCACGACCGTCGACAGGCGTCGGGAGAGGTTCATCAGTTGAGTGCATCCGAAACTGCCGGCAACGGATGTAAGATCGTGTGCCGCCCGCCCGAGCTGCGCATGATCTCCACCGTCGCGGAGAAGCGTCGTCATTTTTTCGAGCTGAGCGCGAAACATTCCGCTCATTGCCGGCATGTTGGCCGGCCCGAGCGTCTTTTCCAGCTCGGCGAGAATGGAGGCGTCGACGATCGCTTGCGCCGGATGCGGCGTTTCGGCCAAAGGCGCCGAGCGGCCGGCCGACCATAAGCCGATCTTGGCGACCAACGCGTCGCGGTCGATCGGCTTCGACATGAAATCGTTCATTCCGGCGGCCTTGCATCTTTCCAGATCTCCCTGCATCGCGTTGGCCGTCAGCGCGATGATCGGTACCTCGTGCCCGAGGGCACGGATCGCACGGGTTGCGGTAAGCCCGTCCATTTTCGGCATCTCCATGTCCATGAGGACGAGATCGTAACTGCCGTGCTGGATGGCATCGACCGCCGCGCTGCCGTCGCCCACCAGCTTCACCTGATGACCGGCGCGTTTGAGATAGGCTTCGATGATGATCTGGTTCATCGGCATGTCTTCGGCGACGAGTATGCGGCGCGCGAGCGCGTTCGCCGCCGCTCTCTCGGACGTCTTGACCATTTCCTCGGGGGGCTCGGTCTCCTGGCAGCGAATTGTAAACCAGAATGTGCTGCCAAGGCCCGGCTCGCTCGCCACGCCGATCGTCCCGCCCATCGCCTCCGCGAGGCGACGGCATATGGAAAGGCCCAAGCCTGTCCCGCCGAAGCGTCGGCTGGTCGACGAATCGACCTGAGAGAAATCCTGGAACAGAAGGTGCTGCCGATCCGCCGGAATGCCGATGCCGCTGTCCTCCACCTCAAAGCGCAGGAAATCCCGGCCTGAATCCGATTCACGCCGGGTGCGGATGGCGATATGGCCTGACTGCGTGAATTTGAGTGCATTGCCCGCGAGATTGAGCAGGATCTGGCGTATGCGCGTCGGGTCCCCGATGATCCAGCGCGGAAGAGAGGAAGCGCTGACGATGCGCAGTTCCAAACCTTTTGCGGCGACCTGCGCCTTCAGGATCGACGCCACCCCGTCCATCACCGTTTCCGGCGACATCGCGATTTGCTCGATCTCGAGCTTTCCGGCTTCGATCTTCGACAGGTCGAGAATGTCGTTGACGATCGCCAGCAACGATCTGCCCGCATCGCGCAGCATCGTCGCCTGGGCCCTTTGCTCTTCCCCCAGCCCGCTGTCGAGCAGGAGATCGGCGAAGCCGAGCACGGCGCTGATCGGCGTGCGGATTTCATGGCTCATGCTGGCCAGAAACGCCGATTTCGCGCGATTGGCGCTATCCGCTGCCGCGCGCGCCGCCTCGATCTGGATTTCGGCCTGCTTGCTGACCGAGACATCGCTGCTGACTGTCAGCGTGCCGCCCTCGCTGGTCCGGAAATGGCGGGTGTGAAACCACCTTCCGTCATTGGCGTGCGTTTCATCCGGAGTGCCGTCGGCGAGCCGGTGCCTGTCGATCTGCGCGGCCAGCAAGGCTTCGAACAGCGTCGGGTCGCTGGCGAATTCGGTCTCGGGCCAATAGCCGCGAACGATCGTCGCATAGGTGGTTCCTGGCGTGAACAGATGGCTGACCGCGCCGGCATGTTGCGTGAGCGCGCGGTTTGTCAGTACGAGCCTGTCCTCGGCATCGTACAGAGCGATGCCGTCGCGCATCGATTCGATGGCGTCGGAGAGGAGCGCCTGCAGCCGTGCCGTGGCGTCTTCCGCCTGCTTTCGCTCGCTGATGTCGCGCACGACGGTGAGGATACGCGGTGGCCCGTCTTCGGCGCCGGATACCAGGCGCAGCGAAGCCTCGGCCCAAATATATGTGCCGTTCCTATGGCGAAGGCGATGGATGCTTGTGGCGTGCGGGAATTCGGCATTCAACGCCGCCAGCCGTTGCTGATACCCGTCCACGTCGTCCGGATGCATCAGATCCCCGGCAGTCGAAGCGATTATTTCACCTGGAGTGTAGCCGAGCATTCTGAAGGAGGCAGGCGAAACATACTCGCCGCGGAACTCCGTATCCTGGAGCGTGATCATGTCGGTCGCATTGTCGGCGAGCGTTTTATAGCGTGCTTCGCTGCGCCTTAGATTGTCTTCGGCAAGAACGCGCTCCCGCACGTCCTGGGAGGCCATTTGCATCACGGAAAGCAGCAACACGAGATATCCGGAAACGCGTCCGAGATGCGCGGTCATCGCCACGCCATCGGCAGGAGCGCGCGAATAGGCCATGATGGCATTCGCCAGAACGAGCACGGCGGCCATCCACACCAAGGGCAGCGCCATGCGGTCGCGAGTCCGCTGCCGCCAAGCCGACACGGCCACCGCGCCCCACAAAAGCGGCGCAAGAACGAGCGCCGGGCGCGTGATCCCGAACAGGCCGGGAGGCACATAAGTCGGGAGCCGCTGGAAGGCCAGGAACAAGCCCGCGGCCAAAACCAGCAACGCTCCGGCAAAAACACGCGTACTGGATTGCGACCGTTGCCCGTAACCGAGGGTCCAACCGATGCCGATGGGAAGCAGATGCGCAGCCGGCGGCCAGGTGGCAGGCCGTAGAAACCCCTTCGCGGCGGCAATGGGCGCGAGCGGGCCGAACCATTCCACGGTCACCAGGACATGGGCGATTTCAAGGAGGAATGTGGCGCCGAAGCTGAGTGCGAGCTCTTTGTAAAGCGGCCTTCCGGTTTGCGTGCCGATGTCCCACAGCAACAGGCCCAGCGCTCCCGAAAGCAGCGCCATGGCCGTATCGAGGATCGTGTGGAGTTCTGGATAATCCCAGCGTCCGTTCGCGAGCAGCACGGCGCCGATCAGCCCAAGGATGACAAGAACGCCGAAGGCAGTGCGAGGAAGGGGGGCGCCGACGGTCGCTTCGATGTCTTGGTCGTCTGCCGTCGTCAAGCCGCCTCCAGGTTCGTGAAATGGCGGCTGGCGTCCCTCTTGGAATCGGGCGGCGTGCACAGCCGATAAGCGTCACTCCTTTCTACTCATTTTCGGTGGATAACTAAAGCATTGCGATCTGCCGCAGGGGCCACGGTCGAGTGTCCGCGAACGGTGTCGCGGAAGCTCCTCCGTATTCACGGCCGCAACGTGCTGAGATAGGCGATGACCGCTGCGCGCTGGAGGTCGTCCTTGAGGCCGGGGAAGGTCATCTTGGTGCCTGGGACCATCGCCTGCGGCGCCGTCAGGTAGCGGTCGAGCGCGGTGGTGTTCCAGACGATGCCGGAATGGCGGTTGGCATCGGAATAGGAGAAATCCGGGATGCTGCCGGCGGGCCGGCCGACGACGTTGAACAGGCTGGGCCCGACCTTGTTGGTGCCCGGCTCAGGCGAGTGGCAGATGCCGCAGCGGGACTTGAACAGCTCGGCCCCGGCCGCGGCATCGGCGGCGATCGCCCAGGACGGGGCCGCGCGGAGCGCCAGCGTGGCGATGGCGATGGCGATCAGCAGTTGGGGGTGGGTCGGTCGTAGCATAGGCTTGCTCCAGTTATTGATTCAGTTCAGGGGCACCGCGAACCACAGCAGCGCATAGAACGTGTCGTTGTCCGACGCATTCCGCGTTGTGCCGTCGAACCGCGTATAGGCGACGTATTGCAGCTGCAGCTTCACGTTGAGCCAGGACGGCAGGTAGGAGCCGAGCTTGCCGCTCGGCACATAATCGACCTCGCCGACCCATCCGGCGCTGTTCGGGCTGCCATTGGCTGTGCCGTAGAGCCCGGGGTCGGACCTGCCATAGGTCTCGAAATACTGGGCGTTCGCCGTGTAGGTATTTTTGTAGGAAAACGAGACGTCGGTGCGCCATGTCCTCAGATCGCCGGACGGCGCGCTGCCGACCACGAACCGGCTGGCATGCAGCGACTGGCTCTCGCGGATATAGGTCGCGTAGGCCGAGATATTGTACTCGGGCGTGGGATTGTACTGATAGGTCGCGTCCACCGCGAAGTCGGTGATCCGGTCAGCGCCAAACTGTTGTTGGCCGCCGGGGCGGACCTGCGCGCTGATCCCGTAGGTGCCGAGCTCGAGATAATGGTTGCCGAATGTGTGCTCCAGCGCCACCCGCCAATAGGGCGAGAACCCATGGAGCGTGCTGGGCGGGCCGGCCGAGGTGACGCCGAGCTTCCGCATGGCGTCGGCGCTGAGCCCGCGATAGGCGTCGAATTCGACATAGAGCAGGTCGTTCCATGAGGCGTAGGCGCCAAGACCGACCACCTGCTGAGCCAGCCCGCCATCGATCAGTGTCGCCGCCGCGGGCGTCGGCGCCAGCGGCGAGGCGGCGAAGGGGAAACCCCAGGCCGGCGTGGAATTCCACAGATCCTGGACAGTCGGATTGTTGTTGAGCGTGACGCCATAGATCAGGTCATGGCCGCCCAGCTGCAGCGTGTCGGCATAGCGGATGTCGAGCTGGTCCCAGGTGAAACCGTTGCCGACGCCGTCATAGGTCGTCTGGACGAAGGCGCCGAGATGGTTGGTGATCCGCCCGGCATAGAACAGGGATGCTTGGTCCAGCGCGAGATTATCGTTTCCTCTGAAGCCGGGCACCGCGCCGCCGGGCTGATCGGCTTTCGTATGGGTGAACGATGTCAGCGCCATCGCCGCCAGTGGCGGAAAATGATCGCCGCCATCGCTCGAAGTATAGCCGTTGAGCTTGAACTGGCGGCCGAGCTGGGTCAGCTGGGGGCCGAAGGCGCCGACATGGCAGGCTTCGCATTGCTGCCCGGTTTGCACCGCGAAGCTGGGAAGCGCCAATACCCGGCCCGATTGGGTCAGAAACAGAACGGCTATCCATAAGACCAGATACCTTGGGTCAGGCATGTATCAGTCTCCATGTGAGCTTCCGATGGTTTTGATTGCCGGATAGCCCTGGGGACGAGTCTATGCTTTCATTATTCCAAAATAGGCCAAGAATTATCTTTATTTTTACTTGCAGACAAAGGTTATTACACCGTGCGCGCCATATAGAATCGAGCCGGCTTGAGAATCAGGACATTGACAGCGAGAGGTGTACTCTCGACAAGAGAGACTGTGACGGGGGTGGGATTATTCCTTGAATCTGTTAAGGCGCGATCTTGTCGCACCCGGACCCACGAACGCGATCAGCTCTCGGTCGTCATGGCTCCGCCTCATCGCGGCAGCACCGCATTCCGAGGGACGATGCCTGCATCGGCGGACACCGTACATCGCCGTAGGAGCAGAAGACGCAGCAGTCGCCCGGCTTCGGGCGCAGCAGCTTCCCGCAACCCGGGCAGTCATAGAAGAACTGGCAGGCGTCGGTCGGCATCGTCTCCATCCGCTTGGTACCGCAGTGGGGACAAGTGATCGTCGAGGTCAGCGTCAGCGCCGCGTCAGGCATAAGCGGAACCGAGATAAAGCAGTCTACGAGTCTGATATTTCGTCATATCCCCGGCCTATGAATTCTATCAGGCACAACCCATGCCCGAACGGGTCGGCGAGCATTGCGATCTTTCCATAGGGGGTGAGGCTGGCATCGTGCTCTAGTTTGGCGCCGGCATCGATGGCGCGGACCACGGCAGCGTCGATGTCCAGGACGACGATATCCAGATGCACCGGGGTCCAGTGGCGGTCATAAACGCGAGGTTGGCCGGCGGCGCCGATGGTGCCGCTGCCCTTGCGCAGCAGATAGACTGGCGACGGCCAGCCGGTCAGCTCGACCGCGTCGGCGCCGAACCGGCGGCTTACGCTGAGATCGAAGGCGGCAGTGTAGAACGCGGTGGCGGTATCCAGGTCGGGCACGTCGATGTTGATCAGGACGGACATCGACGTTCGCCCTTGAATCTACTTCCCGGCCTTGGCCTGCAGCGCCGCCTGCGCCGCGGCCAGCCTGGCGATCGGCACGCGGTAGGGGGAGCACGAGACGTAGTCGAGGCCGACCGTCTCGCAGAACTTGATCGAGGCCGGGTCGCCGCCATGTTCGCCGCAGATGCCGAGCTTGAGGTTTGGGCGGGCGGCGCGGCCGCGTTCGGCTGCGATCTGCATCAGCTCGCCCACGCCCACAGTGTCCAAGGTCACGAACGGGTCGTTCTCCAGGATGCCGTTGCGCTGATAGGCCGGCAGGAAGCTGGCGGAATCGTCGCGCGACAGGCCGTAGGTGGTCTGGGTCAGGTCATTGGTGCCGAAGCTGAAGAATTCGGCGGTCTCGGCAATCTGGCCGGCCCTCAGCGCCGCACGGGGAAGCTCGATCATCGTGCCGACCTGATAGGCGATGGCGCGGCCCTCGCGGGTGCCTATTTCGTTGGCCACCCGGTCGATCACCGTCTTCAGTATGTCGATTTCCTTCTTGGTGCCGACCAGCGGGATCATGATCTCGGGCGTCACCGTCTCGCCGGTCTCGGCATGGACCTGGACCGTCGCCTCGAAGATGGCGCGGGCCTGCATCTCATAGATCTCGGGGTACGAGATGCCGAGGCGGCAGCCGCGATGGCCCAGCATCGGGTTCGATTCGGAAAGCGCCGTAAGGCGCTGCCTGATCTTGGCGAGGTCGATGCCGAGCGCGTTCGCCACTTCCGCGATCTCGGCCTCGCCATGCGGCAGGAACTCGTGCAGCGGCGGGTCGAGCAGGCGGATCGTCACCGGCAGGCCGGCCATGATCTTGAACAGCTCGACGAAGTCCTGGCGCTGCATCGGCTCGATCCTGGCGAGCGCGGCGCGGCGGCCGGCTTCGTCGTCGGCCAGGATCATCTCGCGCACCGCCAGGATACGCTCGGCGTCGAAGAACATATGCTCGGTACGGCAGAGGCCGATACCCTCCGCGCCAAAGCGGCGGGCCGTCTCGGCGTCCAGCGGCGTCTCGGCATTGGTGCGGACCTTCATCCGCCGCTCGGCGTCGGCCCAGCCCATCAATGTGGCGAAGTCGCCCGACAGTTCCGGCTGCTTGGTCGGCACCTCGCCGGCCATCACGTCGCCGGTCGAGCCGTCGATCGTCATGATGTCGCCGGCCTTCAGCGTCTTGCCGCGGACCGACAGCGTGCCTTCCTTATAGTCGATGCGGATGTCGCCGGCGCCCGAGACGCAGGGGCGGCCCATGCCGCGCGCCACCACCGCCGCGTGGCTGGTCATGCCGCCGCGCGTGGTCATGATGCCCTGGGCGGCGTGCATGCCGTGAATATCCTCTGGGCTGGTCTCGATCCGGCAGAGGATCACCTTCTCGCCGGCCTGCGCCATCTGCTCGGCCTGGTCGGCCTTGAACACGATCTTGCCGGACGCCGCGCCGGGCGAAGCGGGCAGGCCGCGAGCGATGATGTCGCGCGGCGCCTTGGGGTCGAGCGTCGGGTGCAGCAGCTGGTCCAGCGCCTGCGGATCGATCCGCCGGATCGCCTCGTTATGGTCGATCAGGCCTTCGCTCGCCATCTCGACCGCGATCTTGAGCGCGGCGGCGGCGGTGCGCTTACCCGAGCGGGTCTGCAGCATATAGAGCTTGCCCTGCTGGACCGTGAATTCCAGGTCCTGCATGTCGCGGTAATGCTTCTCCAGCCTGTCGCGCACGGCATCGAGCTGCTGGAACACGTCCGGCAGGGTCTCTTCCATCGCCGGCAGGCTCGACTGGTTGGCCAGCTTGCCGGCGACGGTCAGGTGCTGCGGCGTGCGGATGCCGGCGACCACGTCCTCGCCCTGGGCGTTGATCAGATATTCGCCGTAGAAGGCGTTCTCGCCGGTCGATGGGTTGCGGGTGAAGGCGACGCCGGTGGCGCAGTCCTCGCCCATATTGCCGAACACCATGGCCTGGACGGTCACGGCCGTGCCCCAGGCCTCCGGGATTCTGTGCAGGCGGCGATAGGTATTGGCGCGCGGGTTCATCCAGCCCCGCCGGGATTCCTCACGGCCCGCACCCGGGCAGCTACGAGGCCTCGATCGGG
>CAZNNJ010000101.1:0-11391 GCA_964574305.1 uncultured Rhodospirillales bacterium
GCGGGGGTGCCAGTCTGGCGTAACTGCCCGGCCGGCGAGCTGTTGATTGAGGGCGGTGGGGTCTCCGGCGTGCTCGCCCGGCGCAACGGCAAGGATGTGCTGATCCATGCGCGCAAGGGCGTCGTGCTGGCCTCCGGCGGCTATGAGCACAGCCAGAGCCTGCGCGAGAAATACCTGCCCAACCCGACCAGCACGAAATGGTCGGCGGCCAGCCCGAACAATACCGGCGACATGCTGGTCGCCGGCCAGGCGATCGGCGCGGCGACGGCGCTGCTGGACGAAGCCTGGTGGGGCCCGACACTGGTGATCGAGGGCGAGGACCGGGCCCGCGCGCTGTTCACCGAACGCTCCATGCCCGGCGCGGTCGTCGTCAATAAAGAAGGCAAGCGCTTCTTCAACGAATCCGTCGCCTACACCACGGCTGTCCAGGCGATGTACCAGCCCGGCAACCTGCCATCCTATCTGGTCTTCGACGAGCGCTACAAGCGCAACTACCCGTTCGGCCCGCTGCTGCCGTCAGAGATGCATCTCAACTGGATGCAGCCGGCCCATATCCGCAACGACCTGCTGAAATCCGCCAGGACCGTGGAGGAATTGGCCGGGAAGATGGGAATCGATCCGTCTGGCTTGGTCGAGACCGTGAAGCGCTTCAACGGCTTCGCCGCCACCGGCAAGGACCAGGATTTCAACCGCGGCGAGAATGCCTACGACCTGCTCTACGGCGATATCCGCATCAAGCCGAACCCCTGCCTGGCGCCGGTGGCCAAGCCGCCTTTCTATGCGGTGCAGATCCACCCCGGCGATATCGGCACCAAGGGCGGCTTGCTGACCAACGAGAATGCCCAGGTGATGGGCAGGGACGGCGGCCCGATTCCAAAGCTCTATGCCATCGGCAACTGCTCGGCCTCGGTCACCGGACGCTACTATCCCGGCGCCGGCGCGACCCTTGGGCCGGCGATGACCTTCGGGTTCCTCGCCGCCGAGCATATCGCCGGAAAGCCGCTTACGTCGGATTGAGCTTCTTGAAGCCCGCGACCGAAAGCCCGTTCTTGTACATCGGGTTGGTATCGACAGCCCAACCGCGCAGCTTCGGCAGGTCGTCCGCCGTGATCCACAGGCGCGGATGGGTGGTCAGCGGGGCGGCATTGGCGGCGAACGCGGCGAAGATAAGCCCGATCGCCAGCGCGATTGCGGCCGCCAGCCGGGCGGTCCACGACGCGACGACGAAATTCGAGACACGATGCGCGGCCATTCCATCTCTCATTTCATAATGTTGCTTCGATGATACGGCGTCTTTGCGCGCCGGATTGCGATCGGACATGGTCCCCTGCGGCGAATGCAAATCGGTCCTCGACCCGAGGGTCGCGGCAACCGATTTCAGCGGTGATCCTGCGTGGACGACTTTGGTCCTGGACACGATTCTTGCGCGCCGATTACGTCACGAACCATGCGCGCACCGCCGGGAAATGTCCCCCGGCTGGAGCTGAAAAGTTTCTGAGATTTTTCTGAAAAGGCAGGAAATCAGCTGTTCGGCATCGTGATGGTGACCGTCGTGCCGACGCCGACCGTGCTCGCGATCTGGAATCGGCCGCCCAGCCGCTCGATCAGCTGCCGGCTCAGCGGCAGGCCGAGGCCGCTGCCCTCCTGCGACACCAGCGGCCGGCCGACCTGGACGAAGGGCAGCAGCGCCCGCTCCAGATCGTCGGGCGTCATGCCGACGCCGGTATCGGAGACCTCGAAGAAGATGCCGCCGCGGATGCCGGCAGAGAGCTTCACACTGCCACCCGGTGGCGTGAATTTGACTGCGTTGGTCAGCACATTGATCAGCGCCTGCTTCAGCCGGACTTCGTCGGTCCGGATCGTCACGTCCTTCAGCGCGGCATCGATGTCGACATCGAAGGTCAGGCCCTTGGTCAGCGCCCGCTGGCTGATCAGCTTGGAGGCGAAGCGGGTGATGTCGAGCGGCTCGACCGGGTCGATCGTCAGCGTCAGCTCGCCGGCCTCGATCTTGGCGATGTCCAGAACTTCGTTGACGATGTTGAGCAGATGGGCGGCGGCGGCATGGATGTCGCCCTGGTATTCCGCGTATTTGGGGTTGCCCAGCGGGCCGTAGGCCTCCGATATCATGACGTCGGAAAAGCCGAGGATGGCGTTGAGCGGGGTCCTCAGCTCATGGCTCATATGGGCGAGGAATTCGGACTTGGCCGCGCCCTCCCGCTTCAGCGCCAGATGCGCCTCGGCCAGATGGTCCGCCATCTCGGATTTTTCATGCCGCGCGATGAGGCCGCCCACGGTCGAGCGGAAGAATTCGCGGATGATGATCAGATAGTTGGCGATCAGCACCAGTTCGACGAAGGTGATCGAATAGCCGATCGCGCCGCCGCGGATCAGCCCGGCGATACCGAACATCGTCATGGCCGGCACGACGAAGCTCATTGCCGCCGGCGGATGGCCGGGATAGGAGCAGACGGCGCCGGCGCCCTGCGCGTCGCAGGCCAGCACGGCGATCGCCATCAGCAGCGGGTCGTCCGACAGCATCAGGACGGCGGCGGTCATACCCCACCAGATGCCGAAGGGCGCAAATCCGACAACGAAGCGGGCGGCCCATTGCGATGACGAGCGGCTTTGCCGCGAACGCTGATAGCCCAGCCAGTCGAGCGTCCGTAAGCCACAGAGCAGCAGCGCCACCGCCATCCAGGCGAGTGGCAGCCAACTGTGCCAGATCGCGGCCAGCACGCTGCCGGTGACGACCGAGGTCAGGATCGACGTGCCGATCCGGAACGATTTCGGATAAAGTTCGTCGATGATTTCGGCTTGAACGGCGGGCGGCACACCAGCGCCGCTCACAAAACGCTTCAGCCGCTCGATCATGGGGTGGTCACTGGTAAATCCGTGATGCGCCAGGGCGCTGCGCCGGTCAGCTGCCGCGATTTGGGTCATTTATTGCCCGTTCTCTATCACCCGACGAACGACGGCGGCAAATCCCCCAGGCAACTTTATCGGGGATTCATGCCGTCGTTGTGCGTTCGTTCAGTAGCTACGCAAACTGAAAAGATTTGGATTTAAAATTAATGAAAATTGTCGCAAATTGCCGAAGGTGAGGAAAACAGCTGCCTAATATGGCGTGAGAGCCCGGCGCATGAACAGCGTGCCGGCGACGGGCGTGTCGTAGTGGGGCTCGGCGGGCTCGAAGCCGAGCTTGCGGTACAGCGCCTGCGCGCCGGTCATCGACGGCAGGCTGTCCAGCCGCATCTCGCGATAGCCGATCCGCTGGGCCGCGTCGATCACGGCTTCGGCCAGCGCCTTACCGAGCCCGAAGCCGCGCGCCAGCGGGGAGACATAGAGGCGCTTCATCTCGCAGCAGCCTGCAGGTTCGATCGGGCGGAGCGCGACGCAGCCGAGCGGCCGCCCGTCCACGGCGCGCGCCAGCAGCAGTTCCCCCTCCGGCGGCGCGTATTGCCCCGGCATGGCCGCAAGCTCGCCGTCGAAGTCCTGATAGGACAGGTCGACATCCAGCGACGCGGCATAGGCGATGAACAGCGCGACCGTGGCCGCCAGGTCGTCGGGCGTCCTGACCGGCACGATTTCGAAGAAGGATCGTTCCTGCATGGGCGGCGGTCCGGGTTGTGGCCGGCTGGACATCCAGAAGAGGCGCGGCCGCGTAAAATATTGAGACGGCTGCTTTATTGCATGGGGGCCATCGGGGGAACAGGCGGAAGGGGCTGGCCATGTTGAGATACGCGACGGGGTTCGTCCTGGCGCTGTGCGGGGTGAACGGCTGGCCAACGTCACATGGTCGGGCGGCAAGCTGACCGCGACCGGGCCGTCGCGGAGCATCACACTGTTCGTCCTGCCGCAGTAAGCCGGAAATCGCGCGAACGGATCGTTCACTTCTTTCTTTGAACTGTGCGAAGCTCCCGCTATAAGCACAATATGAATCGTCAGTCAGTTTAAGGGCTGACGTAACGCGCGGGAGGGGAAGCATGCGCTACAGGACTGTCCTTTTGGCTTGCGCGGCGGCAATGTCGACGATTCTGGGGCTGCTGGCCGGCACCCAGGCTAGGGCCGAGCCGGCGAAGGCGCCCGCCGAGAAATTCCAGCAGGCCGGGAAGGAATGGCCGTTGCACGGCGGTTCCTGGAGCAATACCCGCTATTCGACCCTGGCCCAGATCAACGCGAGCAACGTCAAGACGCTAGGCGCAGCCTGGAACTATGACCTGGGCGCCGAGATTTCGCATGGGCCGCCGGTGATCGCCGATGGCATGATGTTCATCGCCGCGGCGGGCGGGCACATCACGGCGCTCGATCCGGCGACCGGGGCGGTCAAATGGAGCTATCTGCCGGAGGGCCCTGGCGTCGATGCGCGCAACCGTGGGCTGGCGGTCGGCGGCGGCAAGGTCTATTTCGGGCTCACCGACGGCAGCGTCTCGGCGATCGACGAAAAGACCGGCAAGGCGGCCTGGACCACTTATATCGGCGACGGTCCGGCTCGCTTCGGCATGTTCGTCTCCGCCGCGCCGACCTATGCCGACGGCAAGGTGCTGATCGGCTTGGCCTCGGGCGATGCCGGCATCAAGGGCCGCTTCGTCGCGCTCGACGCCAAGACCGGCAAGCTGGTCTGGCAGTTCAACACCATCCCGCTGCCGGGTGAGAAGGGCCATGAGACCTGGCCGGCCGACAGCGACGCATGGACCCATGGCGGCGCCGGCGTGTGGATGATCCCCTCGGTCGATCCGGGGCTTGGGCTAGTCTATTTCGGCACCTCCAACGCCTCGCCCCAATATGGCGGCGAGGTGCGGCCCGGGGACAATCTGTTCACCGCAACCGCCTTGGCGCTGGACCTCAAGACCGGCAAGGAAAAGTGGCATTTCCAGGTGCTGCACCACGATATCTGGGAGGGCGACCTCGGTACGCCGCTGGTGCTGTTCGACCAGGTCTTCGACGGCAAGGTCCGCAAGGCTGTCGGCGCGCTGCGGACCGACGGCGAGATGTTCGTGCTGGACCGCGCTACCGGCAAGCCGATCATTCCGGTGGAGGAGCGGCCGATGAAGCAGGACCCGCGCCTCGCCACCGCGCCGACCCAGCCCTACTCGGTCGGCGTCGACAAGGTCGGCCCCAATTGCGTCGAGCCCGACCTGATCCCGGCCGGCTTCAAGCCCGCCTGCTATTGGGACCCGGTCAATTACGATACGCCCAACCTGGTTTTCCCGACTTCGACCCGTTTCGCGCCGATGTCCTACAGCCCCCGGACCGGGCTCATCTATATCTCCGGCATGTCCGGCGGCCATTGGATCCGCCGCGGCGAGGACCCCTATTTCTTCACCCTGCCCAGCGTGCCGGGGATGAAGAGCTACGGCATTCTGGCGGCGATGGATGCCAGGACAGGCAAGATCGCCTGGCAGAAGAAACAGACCTATCCGATGGCCTTCGGCAGCGGCACCACCGCCACGGCGGGCGATCTCTTGTTCCACGGTGAGATGGACGGCGAATTCGAGGCGTTCGACGCCAAGACCGGCGATGTCGCCTGGCGGTTCCAGACCGGCGGCATGGCGACCGCCCCGGCGGTGGTCTATGAGGCGGGTGGGAAGGAATATGTCGCCATTGCCGCGACCAGCAAGATCTGGAGCTTCGCGCTGGGCGGCACCGTGCCGGCGGCGACCGCCGCCGCCGCGATCCCGACCGAAAGCGAGTTCGCCGGCCGGGTCGTCTCGACCGACAAGGTGGCGATGGCCGCCGAGATCCAGTCGCTCGGCGTGATCAAGCCGGCGACCTACAGGGACGAGTATGTCTTCCAACCGATGCGCATCAAGGTAAAGGCCGGGACGACCGTCACCTGGACCAACAACGGCAAGGAGGCGCATGCCGCCACCGCGCAGGACGGGTCCTGGACGACGGGTGAGGTGGCGCCGGGCAAGACCGCGACGGTCAAGTTCGATAAACCGGGAACCTACACATATATCTGCAAGGACCATCCCTGGAGCTATGGCGAGATCACGGTCGAATAGGCGGACCGAATGCCGTTCATCTGTGACCGGCCGGCCACGGATTGGTCACAGCCCCGAACCCGGATTCCACTAAACCAGGACGCTAAACCGGTTTAGGCTTCCCTCAACCAAGGAGGGATATATGGTCGACGAAATCGACTTATCCGAGTTGCTCAGGGCCGTTGAACAGGTACGGGAAATCTACCGCACGCCGTTGCCGCGCCCTTCGAGCACGCGGCCGGTGCCACGGAATGGCGGGGAGTTTTACGAGGCCAGGCGGCCGGTTCGATCCGGGGAGTGACCGCGGGGCTGTTTTGAAGGTCCGGTATACTGGACAAAGCATGGCAGACAGAGCCTTCAGCCCGTGCGCCGGATCGTACGGGCTGTTTTTTTAACGCTCCAGCGGTGTTCCGCTTTTCGCGCCCGGCCAATAGACTGGGCGCATGCCCGATTTCCCCATCCGCCGCACCGTCCGCCTGATTGGGGTGCCCACCGACATCAATTCGTCCTTCCTACGCGGGCCCGCCCAGGCGCCGGCGGCGATCCGCAAGGCGCTATCCAGTGAGCACGCCAACGGCACGGCCGAGATCGGCGACGCCTACGGCCTGGACGTGAGGTTCAACGATGCCGGGGATCTGCCGCTCAGGGAGGAACCCGCCGATGACCGCCTCATCGTCCAGGCGGTCTCAGACGCGATTGCCGCGGGCGAGATGCCGTTCTGCCTGGGCGGCGACCATGCCATCACCTTCCCGGCCGCCGCCGCGGTCGCCAAGGCGCTCGGGCCGCTGAATATCCTGCATTTCGATGCCCATCCGGACATCTATGAGGCGTTCGAGGGCAACCCGCGCTCCCACGCCTCGCCCTTCGCCCGGATCATGGAGGCCGGGATCGCCCGCCGCCTGGTCCAGGTCGGCATCCGGACGCTCAACCCGCACAAGGCGGCCCAGATCGTGCGCTTCGGCGTCGAGATTATCCGCATGGCCGACTTCGCGCCGGATAAGGTGCCGGTGCTGGACGGGCCGCTCTATATCAGCTTCGACCTGGACGGCCTCGACCCGTCCATCGTGCCCGGCGTCTCCCACCACGAGCCCGGCGGCCTGACGGTGCGGGAGGCGCTTGCGGTCCTCTCGCGCCAGACCGCCGCCATCGCCGGCGCCGACATCGTCGAACTGAATCCCACGCGGGACATCCAAGACATGACTGCAACCGTCGCGGCGAAGCTGGTACGGGAGATCGCGGCGCTCGCCGCAAGGAACGCCCACTAGCGCCGGCGCGGGTAAGTCACAATCTTAGACGTATAACCTACGCCCCCGACCCGCCATGACCGCCGACGACCTGCAAATCCTCCGTTTCGCGCCCCGCCATGCCGAGGCCTGGCGGACGCTGAACGAGGCCTGGATCGAGCGCTATTTCGCCATCGAACCCAAGGACCGGGCAACGCTGGACGATCCCGAAGGCCAGGTGATCGCCAAGGGCGGCCTGATCTTCATCGCCGAGCACCGAGGGGAGCCGGTCGGCTGCGCCGCTCTGCTCAAGATGGAAGACGGCGGCTACGAGCTCGCCAAGATGGCCGTCGCCGACCGGGCCAGGGGCAGCGGCATCGGCCGCAAGCTGATCGACGCCTGCATCGAGGCTGCCCGCGAGGCCGGCGCCTACCGCGTCTATCTGGAAAGCAACAGCGCGCTGACCCCGGCGCTCACCCTCTACCGCTCCGCCGGCTTCGTCGACCTGCCGCCAGCCGCGACGCCCTACGCGCGCTGCGACGTGTGGATGGAGTTGCGGTTCTAGAAACTCACTGCCCGCCGAAATTGAACGCGTCACCGTCGGTGCAGCGGATGCCGTCGATCTTCCAGGTTTCGGCCTGTCGGACCAGCCGGTAGGTGGCGACCGGTTTCTTCTCGCCGGGCCAGTAATAGGTGATCTCTGCCCGGTCCTCGCCGCTCGCCTCCGTGCGGTAGAGATAGCTGTCGCTGAGGTCCTGGGCGCAGGTAATCGGCGAATAATCCAGGCCGCAGAGTTCACCTTTTCGGTAGTGGCCGCCGCATTCCGACTGTACCAAGGACTTCTCTTTCGCGGACATGGCCGCCATCAGCGGCGCTGTCAGAACTTTGGAGTAGTCGACCGCGGGACGAAAGGGCCGCTGGCCGCGTCCATCGAACAGGTTGTCGAGCTGATCGGGGTCCTGGTCGGCATGCTTCAGGATAGCGTCCAGCGCCCGCTCGATGGTGGTTTTCGGCGGGTGGATATTTTCGGCGGCGGCCGGCCAGGTGAGCGCCAGGCCGGCGGCAAATGCCAGAACCAACCGGGCTCTCAACCCAGTGCTCCCTTCAGAATCCCGACCCAATCCAGGAACCCGTCGATCTCCTTCGCCTCGCGGCAGAAGGTGATCAGCAGCGGGCTGATCGTGGTGGCGCCGGCCTTCTTCCAGTTCTTGGCGGCCTCGACGCTGGCGGCATAGTCGATGGCGCCATCGGCCTTGCGTGGTGGGGCGAACTGGATCTCGATCTCCAGCGCGTCCGGGTCGCGGCCGCGGGCGGCGACGATGCGCTTCAGCGCGCCGGTGCGTTCGGCGAACCCACCGATGCCCGCGGGGTTCACCGCCCAGCCGTCGGCGACGCGGGCGATGCGCTCGAAATTGCGGTCGGTGGGCGCGAAGCCCAGCAGCAGGGGAAGCTTGGCCCCTTGGACCGGCAGGGGCATCGAATGGAAATCGTCGAAATTGATGTGCTTGCCATGGAAGCTGGCGCCCCCGCCGCCCCACAGCGCCCGGCAGGCCGACACCAATTCCTCCAGATAGCCGAAGCGGCCCTCGAACGGGATATTGTTGGCGTCGAACTCGGCCTTCTGCCAGCCGACACCCAGGCACATCGTCACCCGCCCGCCCGACAGCACGTCCAGCGTCGCCAGCTGCTTGGCCAGCAGCACCGGCGGGCGTAGCGGCGCCACCAGCACGAAGCAGGAGAGTCGCGCCCGCCTGGTCACCGCCGCGACCGCCGACAGGAACGAGATCGGCTCGATCCAGGGCTGCTCGAGCGGATAGGGGAAGCTGTGGGTCTGGCGGCGCTCGGCATGGGCAGCGGCGTTGACGCCCAGATGGTCGCAGGTGCTGATCAGGTCGACGCCCATCGCGTCGGCCTTGGCCACCGTCTCCAGCACCGGCCCGACAGCGCCGCCAAACAGCTGCTCGGCGCCCATGAAATTCAAACCGACCTTCACCCGAACCTCCCACGTGATAGATTGGGCTGAGCTTTAGCAGAATGGCCGAGGAGGATTCCATGCTGGCGCTGCGCCCGAACTGCGAATGCTGCGACAAGGATTTGCCGCCG
Organism: uncultured Rhodospirillales bacterium; assembly: GCA_964574305.1. Classification (GTDB taxonomy): domain Bacteria; phylum Pseudomonadota; class Alphaproteobacteria; order BOG-932; family Roseiterribacteraceae; genus BOG-932. Next base: position 9,311 of record CAZNNJ010000101.1, read on the forward strand.
GACTCGGCGGAGGCGATGATCTGCTCGTTCGAATGCACCTTCTGCCGGACATGCGCCGAGGAGGTGCTGCACGGCATCTGCCCAAACTGCGGCGGCGGGCTGGTGGCCCGGCCGATCCGGCCGGCGAATAAGCTCGCGGCCTATCCGCCCTCGACCGAACGAGTGCTGAAAGCCGGCGGCTGCGCCGCATAGCAGCCATGCAGTTCGTCGGTCTGGATTGGCGGTTCGTCGAAATCTCTTTGGACTTTGTCGAATGAACCGGCCTATCGTCCGCGCCTCGATTTCGCTCCCGAGGATTAATCCAGAATGAGAACCTCCACCTCCCGCCTGCTTTCCGGCGCGGCTTTCGCTATTTTTTGCGTCGTTCCCGCAGCCGTCCCTGCCTGGGCCGGCCCGGCCGACATGTCCAAGCCGCTCGACCCGGCCAATTTCGACAAGTCCGTTCAGCCCTGCGACGACTTCTATAAGTTCGCGACCGGCGGCTGGACCGCTTCTCACCCGATTCCGGCGCATCTGTCGCGCTGGGGCGCGTTCGACCAGCTGTCGGAAAACAACCTCGCCAACATGCACGCGCTGTTGGACAAGCTGGTCGCCAAGCCGGACAAAAGCGACGCCGATTCCATGCGCGTCACCAATTATTACAAGGCCTGCATGGACGAGGACCGGATCGAGAAGGAAGGTGACGCCTGGCTGCGGGCGCAGCTGAAGCCGGTCGACGCGCTCAGCGACCGCGCCTCCATCCTGGCCGCGATCCCGAAGCTGCAGGCCGCCGGCATCTCGGTTTTCTTCGGCTTCGGCTCGACGCCGGACGGTCTCGACAGCGACCATGAGAATGCCGGCATCAGCCAGGGCGGCCTCTCGCTGCCCAACCGCGACTACTACACGCGCCAGGACGACAAGGCGAAGATGATCCGGGAGAAACTGGTCTCCCATATCGCCAAGATGTTCGTGCTGGCCGGCGAGGACCAGGCCAAGGCCGAGGCCGAGGCCAAATCGGTGTTCGAGATCGAGAACCAGCTGGCGCTCGCCTCCCGCAAGCCGGAGGAGCTGCGCGATCCGCTCAAGAACTACAACCTGATGCCGGTGAAGGACTTGCAGGCCCTCTCGCCCGATTTCGACTGGATGGGCTTCATGAGGGCGGTGGATTCGCCCTCGGTGGAAAAGGTCGATGTCGGCCAGCCGGATTTCGTGAAAGGGCTGGGGCCGGTGCTGGCCAAGACCGATCCGGCCGCGCTCAAGGCCTATCTGCGCTGGAACGTCATCAATAGCGGCGGCAACGCCTTGCCGAAGAAGTTCGTCGATGAGCAGTTCGAGTTCTCCAAGCTGCTCTCCGGCGCCAAGGAGCAGCGGCCCCGCTGGCAGCGCTGCGTCCGCGCGGTCAAGGGCGTAATGCAGGACGCGGTCGGCAAGGTGTTCGTCAAGAACCTGGTCGCCCCGGGCACCAAGGAGCGGATGGCCGGGATGGTGAAGAACATCCGCGAGACCCTGCGCGAGGACATCCAGGAGCTGGACTGGATGGATGCCCAGACCAAGAAGAAGGCGACCGTCAAGCTCGACAAGATGACCGAGCACATCGCCTATCCGGACAAGCCGATCGATTATTCGGCGCTGAAGATCGCCGACAACATGCTGTACGGCGACGCGGTCAACGCGGCGATGAAGTTCGAGGAGCGGCGCGACCTCAAGAAGATCGGCAAACCGACCAACCATGACGAGTGGCAGATGTCGGCGATGGAGACCAACGCCTATTACAACCCGCCGGACAACAGCATCACCTTCCCGGCCGGCATCCTGTTCGCGCCGTTCTTCGATGTGAATGCCGACGATGCGGTGAATTACGGCGGCATCGGCATCGTCATCGGCCATGAGATGACCCATGGCTTCGACGACCAGGGCCGCCATTTCGACGCCAAGGGCAACCTGACCGACTGGTGGACCAAGGCGGATTCGGACAAGTTCGAGGCGCGGGGCAAGTGCATCGCCGACGAATATGATGCGTTCGTCGCGGTCGACGACGTGCATGAGCAGGGCAAGCTGGAGGAGGGCGAGGCGATCGCCGACCTCGGCGGCACGGTCATTGC
>CAZNNJ010000102.1:0-6826 GCA_964574305.1 uncultured Rhodospirillales bacterium
ACGAAACCACGCCGGGTGTGAAGTTCGAGCTCGCCGTCACCTCGCTACGGCGGGAGGCGAACGAGGGCCGCTTCAAGTTCCTTTCGGCGCGTTGAGGTAAGCCGGTTCTTTCGCGTGGCCTGACGCTGAATTTCCATCTGACTGGAAACGACATGGCCGGCGCGGCAGCTTGATTTCGCGGCCATCCGAATGCGGGATCGGACTTGCGGCGATCACCCGCATGACCGAATTCGAGAAGCAAGAGCTGGAATACCGTGTCCGTTCTCAATGTTGAAAAGCCGGCCTTCATGGCCGACGAAGAACTCGCGATGCTCGGGGCCTCCGTCGACCGCTTCGTCGCGCAGCACGCCACGGACCGGGACCTCGAACGGTGGCGGACCAATGGGTCGGTCGATCGCGACCTCTGGTACGCCGCGGGTAACGCCGGCCTGCTGGGGGCCAGCATCCCGGTCGAATATGGCGGCGCCGGCGGCGATTTTCGGCATGAAATTGTGCTCATGGAGCAGCTTGGTCTGGGCGGCGTGCAGAGCTTCGCGCTCCCGTTGCACAACGCGGTCATCGCCCCGTATCTGGTGACCTATGGCTCGGAGGCGCAGAAGCACAAGTGGCTTCCGGGGGTTGCCTCCGGTGAAACCGTGCTCGCCATCGCGATGTCGGAGCCGGGCGCTGGTTCGGACCTGCAGGCCATCAAGACGACCGCGCAGCGGGACGGCGACCATTACATCATCAACGGCCAGAAGACTTTCATTACCAATGGCCTGCACGCCTCGCTGGTCGTCGTCGCCTGCAAGACCGATCGCAGCGCCGGCGCCAAGGGAATTTCATTGATCGCCGTCGAGACCGACAAGGTCACGGGCTTCGAGCGCGGGCGGCTGCTCCACAAGCTCGGCCAGGAGGCGCGCGATACGACCGAGCTTTTCTTCAGCGACATGCGGGTGCCCGCCGAGAACCTGCTCGGCGGCGAGGAGGGCCGCGGATTCCAGCAGCTCATGGAGAAGCTGCCGCAGGAACGGCTGGTGATCGCCTGGCAGGCGATGGCGACCATCGAGCGGGCACTTGGCGTGACGATCGATTACGTCAAGCAGCGCCAGGCCTTCGGAAAGCGGATCATCGATTTCCAGAACACCCAGTTCAAGCTCGCCGAGTGCAAGACGCAGGCGACCATCGCGAAGGTGTTTCTCTATCACTGCACAGAGAAGCTGCTGAACGGCACGCTCGATACCGCGACGGCGTCGATGGCGAAGTACTGGATCAGCGAAATCGGCTGCCAGATCATCGACGAATGCCTCCAGCTTCATGGCGGCTACGGCTACATGCTCGAATACCCGATCGCCCAAATGTACAAGGACGCTCGGGTGCACAGGATCTACGGCGGCGCGAACGAGATCATGAAGCTGCTGATCGCGCGCAGCCTGTGAGCCCATCCCATGAATGATGACGCGAACATTCTTGCGGATACGGCCGGGCGCCTTTTCGCGGATTTGTGCACGGACGATGCGCTTCACCGCGCCGAAGCGGGCGAATGGCTTTCCGCGCAATGGGCCGCCGTCGAGGAGATCGGGCTGCCCTTCGCGCTCGTGGCGGAAGAGGCCGGCGGTTTTGGGTTGCCGCCGCGCGATGCCCTGGATCTGATCCGGCTCGCGGGCTTCCATGGCCTGCCGCTGCCGCTCGCGGAGACGATGCTGGCGAACCGTCTTCTCGGCAATGCCGGTCTCGAGGTCGGCACGGGCGCGGCGTCGGTCGCGCCGGTTCTTGAAAACGATCGGCTGCATCTTACGCGGGAAGGCGAGGCGTGGCGGCTTACCGGCCAATGCCGGCGCGTGCCGTGGGGCCGGAATGCCACGACCATCGCCGCATGGGCGGTGCATGACGGCCGGCCCTATATCGCCGGGGTACCGGCCGGCGGATGGCGGGTCGAGGCGGGAACCAACATCGCCGGAGCGCCGCGCGACACGGCGATCTTCGATGTCGCGCTGCCCGCGTCTGCCGTGTCCGCGGTGGAGCACGATATCGAGGAGCAGATCTCCGCCCTTGCCACGTTGCGCGTTCTCGCGATGGCCGGGGCGCTCGAACGCCTTCTTGAGCTTACCGTCGCCTATGCCGGGGAGCGGGTACAGTTCGGCCGTCCGATCGGCAAGTTCCAGGCCGTGCAGCAGAACATGGCGGTGCTGGCCGAGCAATGCTGCGCCGCGGCCGGGGCGGCCAACATCGCTGCCCGTGGCTTTGTCGCGAAGGACATCCTGCCGATCGCGGTCGCCAAGGCGCGGGCAGGGGAGGCCGCCACGATCGGTACCGGGATCGCGCACCAGATTCATGGCGCCATCGGCTTCACGGCTGAACATCGCCTGCATTTCTTCACCAAGCAGCTTTGGTCATGGCGCGATGAGCTTGGCAGCGAGGCCGCCTGGAGCCGCCGCATCGGGCGTCATGTGGCGAAAGCGGGCGCCGACGCCCTCTGGCCTCTCGTCACGAACATTTGAACGGGATCTCGGGCAATGATCAGATTCGCGTTCGATGAGTCCGTTTCTCCCGAAAGGGACGCGCTTCGAGAGCAGGTCCGCGGCTTCCTCGAAGCCGAGGGCGCCCAATGGCCGGCGGTGCGGCGGGCGGAGTCATGGAGCGGCTTCGATGCGGAGTTCAGCAGCAAGCTCGGCGCACGCGGCTGGATCGGCATGACATGGCCCCATGAGTATGGCGGCCATGGCCGCAGCGCCTTCGACCGCTATGTCGTGCTGGAGGAGTTGCTGGCGGCGGGCGCGCCGGTCGCGGCGCACTGGTTCGCGGATCGCCAGACCGGGCCTCTGCTGCTCAAGTTCGGCACGGAAGCGCAGAAGAAGAAGTTCCTGCCGGCCATGGCGCGCGGCGAATGCTTCACCTGCATCGGGATGAGCGAGCCGGACTCGGGTTCGGATCTCGCCGCTGCCAGGACCCGTGCCGAGCCCTGCGAGGACGGTTACCGCATCAACGGCGCGAAGCTGTGGACCACCTACGCCCACAAGGCGCATTACATGGTCCTGTTTTGCCGGACCAGCGGCAGCCGCGACGACCGGCAGGGCGGGACCAGCCAGCTTCTGGTCGATCTGCGTACTCCCGGAATCACAATCCGCCCGGTCATCGACCTGACCGGGCGGCACCACTTCAACGAGGTTTCCTTCGAGGACGTCCTGGTGCCGGCGGACGCGCTCATCGGCCAGGAGGGCGACGGCTGGAAGCAGGTCAACGCCGAGCTGGCATTCGAGCGCAGCGGCCCGGAGCGCTTTCTGTCGTCCTACCGGCTGCTGGTCGAGCTGGTGCGTGCATTGGGGCCGAATCCCGACGACCGCGCGGCGCTCGCGGTTGGGCGGCTCGTCGCCCATCTGGCGACGCTGCGGACAATGTCGAAGAGCGTCACGGCGATGCTCGAAGACGGGGCCGATCCGCAGCTTCAGGCCTCGATCGTCAAGGATCTCGGCACCGGCTTCGAGCAGGAGATTCCCGAGATCACGCGTTGCCTGGTCGATGCCGAAACCAGCGACGACGATTTCCGCGCTGTGCTGGCGCAAACCGTGATGAATGCCCCGTCCTATTCCCTGCGCGGCGGCACGCGGGAGATTCTGCGCGGCCTCATTGCCAGGGGGCTGGGGCTCAGATGACATTGCCGGTCGATGCAAATGCGATTGCCGTGCTGGATGACACGAATCCAGCGCAACGGGCTCATATGAACCGGTCATTTTGCGCCGCAGACGCACGTCAACGCGCACAATTGCCACCGTGGGAAGGCGCCGCATGACCGACGACGAGACAAGGCTCGACGGGTTCAGGACCGAGATCCGGACCTGGCTCAAAGACAATGTCCCCGCCGATTGGCGCGCGAGCCAGACGGGCGTCGGCACCGAGGATTTTCTGTCGTTCCAGCGGGACTGGATGAAGAAGATGGTGGCCGCCGGCCTGGCAACGCCCCATTGGGCGAAAGGCTGGTCGGGCGGCGGCCGGCCGCTGGACGAGCAGATCGTCATCGCCGAGGAGATGGCGCGCGCCGATGCGCCGCGTCTGATCCTCTATTTCGTGTCGCTCTACCACGCGGCGATGACGCTGATGGAGTGGGGGAACGAGGCGCAGAAGGCTCGCCACCTGCCCGCGATCCTCGACGGTGAAATCTGGTGCCAGGGTTTTTCGGAGCCGAACGCCGGTTCCGACCTCGCATCGCTGAAGACGCGGGCGGAACGCCAGGGTGACTATTACATCGTCAACGGCCAGAAGATCTGGTCGACGGTCGGCCAGTACGCCGACTATTGCCTGCTGCTGGTACGTACGGACACCACCGTGGCGAAGCAGGCGGGTATCACCTTCCTGCTGATGGACATGAAGTCGCCCGGAATCGAACGCCGGCCGATCCGTCAGATCACCGGCGACGAGGAATTCGCCGAGATGTTCCTGACCGACGTCAGGATACCGGTCGCCAACCGGCTCGGTGAGGAGAATGCAGGGTGGCGTATCGCCCAGACGACGCTGAACTCGGAGCGCGGCCTGACCATCCTCGAACTCTCCGAACGGCTCTCCACCTCCCGTCGGCGTCTGCTGGAGGCGATGGATGCACAAGACGGGATCGTGGCGGACGACCAGCTCCGGCGCGAGGCCGTCGATGTCTTCATCCGCATCGATGCCTTGCGCGCGCTGGTCAGCGAAATGATGGCCAAGCTGGTTGCAGGGCAGGAGGTCGGCGGCTCGGCGTCGATCGTCAAGCTCCTCTACGCGCAGGTTCTGCGCGAATTCACGGCGCTCGGGCTTCGCGCCAGCGCCATGCAATCACAGCTGCTCGCGCCCTTTACGCTCGGAGGCGGGCACGAAACCGGGAACTGGTGCTTCGACTATATGAACTCGTTCATGTGGACCATCGCGGGCGGCAGCAACGAGATCCAGCGCAACATCATCTCCGAGCGGGTGCTTGGCATGCCGCGCGAGAAATATGCCTGACCATGCAAATCCTGCGGATGGGGAGAGCGGTTTGGAATTCTTGATCCAGCAGGACGAGCTGCGCGATTCGGCAAGGCGCGTGCTCGTTCGCCAGGCGAACAAAAAACCGGCGTTGGCTCAAGACGGCGGGGCGCAGCGGCCCGACCCGGATCCCTGGCGCACCATCGCGGACCTCGGCTGGCTCGGGCTCGCTGTTCCCGAGACGATGGGCGGGCTGGGGCAGCCATTTTACGTGCTGGCCACTCTCTATCAGGAGCTGGGCCGCGTGCTTTCCCCGCAGCCCTTCGTTTCGGCGACAATTGGGCTTGGCGCTCTGGTCCGCTGCGGCGGCGCACCAAGCGATTTGATGGAATCAGCAGTCGCAGGGGATTCGATCATCGTGCTGGCGTCCGGACAGGGGGCAGTGGGCGCTTCGGTCGCGGGCCCGAAGACAGTCTTGTCGGGCATCGTGCGGACCGTGCTCGACGCGGGTAGTGCGACGCATCTGCTGGTCCCCGTCGATTGCGATGAGCCGGCCCTTGCCCTGATCGGCTTGCCGCATCCCGGCATGTCGCTTGTCCACCGGCCGACCTGGGATCAGACCCGGCAGGTTTTCGACGTCGAATTTGCGGACGCCGAAATCGACAGCGCCGCGATCCTCGTCCGTGGCGACGCGGCGGCTTCCGTGCTCGATCATGCGGCGGCGCAGCTCGATCTGGCCTTGGCCTGCGATGCCATCGGGGGGAGCGATGCGATCTTCGCCGAGACGCTGGACTATATGGGCATCCGGCAGCAATTCGGGCGGTCGATCGCGTCGTTCCAGGCCCTCAAGCATCGCTGCGCGGACCTCAAGATGGGCATGGAGGCGTCGCGGTCGCTGACCGACGCCGCATCCAAGGCTTTCTCGGACGATCGCGGGGATTGGCTCGCATCGGCCGCCTGCAGCCGGATCTATGCGGGCTCGGTCTACCGCAACGTGACCGAAGAGGCGGTGCAATTTCACGGCGGCATTGGATTCACCTGGGAGCATGACTGCCACCTGTTTCTGAAACGCGCCCGCTTCAACGAGGTGATCGCGGGCTCGCCGGAGCAGCGCAAGGACCAGGTCGCGCCGGCGCTGTTCCGGGCCGCGTATGCTTGAAGAGGAGGGCGCGATGCAGCTTCGGGATAAGGTCGCTGTTGTGCTCGGCGCCTCGGCGGAGGGCGGCACGGGCTGGGCGGTCGCGGAGGGCTTGGCGGCCGAGGGTGCGAAGGTCGTCGTTGCCGCCCGCAGGCTGGAGCCGCTCCAGACGTTGGCCGAGCGGATCGGGGGTGTCGCGGTCGCGTGCGACGCTGCGAGCGAAGACGACATCGTTCGGCTGTCGAAGGCTGCGACCGATGCATTCGGCCCGATCGATATTGCGGTCAACTCCGCCGGCCAGCCGGTGCTGGGGATGATCGCGAATGCCCGAACCGACAAGCTGCAGCGCGCGCTGGACGTGAATTACGTGGCCAATGTCCATTTCATCAAGAACATGGCGGCGGCGATGCGCGACGGCGGGTCGATCATCCTGATAACCTCGTACAGCGCGGCGCAGCCGGTCTTCCCGCATTTCGCCTATGCCTGCGCCAAAGCCGCCGCCGATTGCCTTGTGCGCTACGCGGCGGTGGAGTACGGGCCGCGTGCCATTCGGGTGAACTCCATTCAGCCTGGCCCGATCAAGACCGACCTTGCCAGCAACCTCTACGCAACGCCCGGCGTGGAGGAGATATTCGCGCGGGAGATTCCGCTCGGCCGTGTCGGGTTGCCAGGTGATTATGCCAATGCCGTGGTCTGGCTGGCCGGGTCGGCGTTCGTGACCGGCCTCAATCTTCCCGTCAATGGCGGCAACCAGCTCACGCGCATGCCCCGGAC
>CAZNNJ010000102.1:6836-11373 GCA_964574305.1 uncultured Rhodospirillales bacterium
GGCCGAGGGACCGGACGGATGAGCTGCCGCTCGGTCCGGAAAGCTATCGCGCGGCCAAGCATGCCGGATAGCGAAGGCCGCTCGCGGCGGCGGTGCGCGCCAGGGCAAATCTGATTGCCGCGACCGGTCTTCACCGGTGTTCCCGTTCGATGTCAAAGGAACCGGACGGCGTCGAGGTGCCGTGCGAAGCGAGAGGCGATGCAGATGACAGATGCCGTGGCCAAGGCGGATAGCGGTCCGGATGAGAGCCTTTGGGTCTGGGGTTCGTCCGAAACCAGGCCCCGCCTGCTGCACACGATGATCCGTGTCCGCGATCTGCCAGCCGCGCTGAAGTTCTATTGCGATGGGCTGGGCATGAAGGTTCTCAGCCGGTTCGACAGCGAGCAAGGGCGGTTCACGCTGATGTTCGTGTCCTTCACCGATTTCGACGGCGGCGCCGCGATCGAGCTCACTCACAATTGGAATAAGGCCGAGGACTACACCCATGGCAGCGGCTACGGCCATGTCTCCATTGGCGCGCCCGACATCGCCGCGCTCTGCGACCGGCTCGAGAATTACGGCGGCGTGGTCACCGTGCGGCCCAAGCAGATGGTTCCCGGCGGCCCGGCGCTGGCCTTCGTCAAGGACCCTGACGGCTATGCGGTGGAACTGATCCAAACGCGTCGCGGATGAAGCCGGATGGCAGGCTCAGGCGCGCCGGCGGCATTCTCGATCATTGACGCTCTGCGGGCGATCACCGGTCCGCAGGGTCTGCTGACCGGCGACGACGTCCGCGCGCGGTCCTGCGATCCGCTGCGGAACGTGCCGAACCGGGCGGCCGCGATCGTCCGACCGGCGCGTACGGACGAGCTTTCCCGGATTCTCAGGCTTTGCGCGAAGCACAATCAGCCGGTCGTCACCCAGGGCGGCTGCACAGGCGTCGCCGGCGGCGCTTATGCGCGGGAGGGCGATATCGTCGTCTCGCTCGAGCGCATGACCCGGATCGAGGATATCTGCCCGGTCAGCCAGACGGCGGTTGTCCAGGCCGGCGTCACGGTTGAGGCTCTGCAAGCCGCTGCTGCGGCGAACGGCATGTTCTATCCCGTCGATCTCGGCTCCAAGGGAACGGCCACGATCGGCGGCACGATCGCGACGAATGCCGGCGGCAATCGCGTCATCCGCTGGGGCATGACGCGCCAGAACGTGCTGGGGGTCGAAGCGGTCCTGGCGGACGGCATGGTGATGTCGAGCCTCAACCGGCTGATCAAGAACAATACAGGTTACAGTCTGAAAGACCTGTTCGTCGGGTCGGAGGGCACGCTGGGGATCGTCTCGCGCGCTGTCGTCAAGCTGGTGCCCGCCCCGACGACGCAGTCGGTGGCGATCCTGTCGGTCGGCAGTTTCGAGAAGGTCGTCGCGCTTTTGGCCCGCGCAAGACAGGTGCCGACGCTCAGCGCGTTCGAGGTGATGTGGCGCGACTTCTACGATCTGATGGCCAACAGCGGCACGAATCGCTGTCCGCTTGCGCTGGGCCAACCGTTCTACGTGCTCGTCGAAACGCTCGGCTATCACGAGTCCGTCGACGGGCAGCTGTTCGAGGCGTTTCTGGAACGCGCCTATGAGGACGGGCTGGTCACCGATGCGGTGCGGGCAGCCTCCGGCAAGCAATGCGAAGATCTGTGGCGGGTCCGGGAAGGCTCCGAGGTCATCGTCCGCGCGATGTCTCCGTTTCTGTCCTTCGACATCAGCGTCGAGATATCGGCGCTGGAGCGGTATGTCGAAAAAACGTACGCGGCTCTGCGTCGGGCGCACGGGGATGTCCGTACCGTCACGTTCGGTCATCTCGGCGACAACAACATCCATATCGGGGTCATGATCGGCCCCGATACGCTGGACGCCAAGTCCCGGATAGAAGAGACGGTCTACGAGACGCTCCGCGAATTCGGTGGGTCGATTTCCGCCGAGCATGGCATCGGGCAGCACAAGCGCGAGTTGCTCGCACAGCATAAGTCCGCCGAAGAAATCGAGACGATGCGCCGGATCAAGGCGGCCCTCGACCCTGTGGGGGTGCTCAATCCCCAGGTGATCTTCCGATCACCGGCGGGCCCGGCCAGTCCCGGCCCGCTCCGGTTCTAGCCTTCCGGCGCAATCCACCTCTCCATCGCCGAAAGCGCGATTGACTTTCCCTCCCCCGGCGCGGCTTCGTCGGTGGACGATACACGGCAGGGGAAGGCCAGTGACCGACGCGCCCGCGATTGATCAAGCCGGCAGCCCTTCAGGTGGGACAGCTCTTGGTGCAGCCGGCACGGCCGCGCTGATCGGTACCAATATCCTCCTCTTCATCGGCCTGTTCTCGATGGCCCCGGCCCTGCCGGCCTTGCAGGCCGACTTTGCCCGGACACCCCATGTCGCGCTGCTCGTGCAGATTGTCGGCGCGGTCGCGGGCTTCACATTCGCGTTGGGCTCGGTCGCGCTTGGCGGAACGATCGCGCGCTTCGGCTATCGCGGCGCCTATATCGTCTCGCTTGGCGCCTTCGCGGCGGCGGGCGCGGGAGCGGCCGTTCTGCACAATCTCTATGCGATCATCGCGACCAGGGCAGTAGTCGGCGTCGCGACCGCCGGTATCCTGAATGCCGGCCTGGTCGCGCTCGGCCAACTCGTCCCGCAGGCGACGCGGGGGCGAATCCTCGGCGTTCAGGGCTTGGTCGGCGGCATCTCCGCGATCCTCCTGTTTCCAGTCATCGGCCAGCTCGTGGTGGTCGACTGGCGCCTCGCCTTCGCGGTTCATCTTGCGGCCCTGGTCTACATCCCGCTCGTGCTTGGGTTGCCGGGGGCCGGAAAAGCCGATGCGCCGAACGGCGGCAGCCGCACGGGCAAGGGAAGCGTCGGGCCGGTCATTCTGATGAGCGCGGGTTTCGCCGGGATGGTCATCTTCATCAGCACCGTCTACGGGCCGCTGTTTCTGGCTGGGCTCGGCGTCACCGATGGAGGCTTGCTGTCGATACCGCCGACCGCCGCCTCCATCGGCAGCGCCGCCGGCTCGACCGCCTATGTGTTCCTGCACCCCCGCCTTGGGCTCAGCGGGACCTTCGCCGCCGCGCTTCTGTTCATGGCCTTTGGGCTTCTCATCTCCGGATCGTCCACATCGGTCTGGCTGCTCGCAGTCGGCGCGATGCTGATGTCGTTCGGCGGCGGCGCGTTCGCGCCGAACCTGAATGCCACCGCCATCGCCTTGGCACCGTTGAATCCCGGGCAGGCGCTTGGAACGGCGAATGGCGTGCTCTATGGCGCGATGATCCTGTTCCCGTTCATTTCGACCACGCTTTCCGCGCTGCTCGGTGGGCCCGGTATCGCCTTGCTGGGTTATGCCGTCGCGGCGGGCGCCCTCGCGCTCCTCTTCCTGCTTCGGCGGGGGCGGCTGCACGGCGCGCCGGTGGTTGTCAGCCCCAGGTGAAGCCCGAGGAAAGTCACATGGAAGTTCTGTCGCTGGACGGAAAGGTCGCATTCGTCACCGGGGCGGCGAGCGGAATCGGCCGGGCGACCGCCGCGATGCTGGCCAGCGCCGGCGCCAAGATCATGCTTGTGGATATCGACCCGGTCGGCCTCGAAGAAACGGCGCATCTCGTTTCCAGCCACGGCAATTGCGCAGTCACGCAGGCTGATCTGCGGGTCGCGGGCGACGTCAGCCGCGCGGTGGCGGCGACCATAGCGGCCTTCGGCCAGCTCGATCTTGCCCATAACAATGCGGGCATCTTCGGTCCTTCGGCCCCCATCACCGAATATCCGGCCGAGGCCTTCGAAGATGTCTTCCGCTCGAACGTGCTCAGCGTCTTTCTCTGCATGCAGGCGCAGATTCCCCACATGGTCGAACGCGGTGGCGGGGTGATCGTGAACACCGCGTCCGCCGCCGGCCTCAGGGCGACGACCAATGTTTCGGGCTACACGACCAGCAAGCACGCCCTCATAGGCCTGACGCGCGTCGCGGCCCTGGAATATGCCGGCCTGGGCGTCCGGATAAATGCGCTGTGCCCAGGGTTTGTCCGCACGCCGATGACGGATGTCATGGACGATGACAGCAAGGCGGCGATCATGGCGGCGCAGCCGGTCGGGCGGGTCGCGGAGGCGCATGAGATCGCCGAGGCCGTCCTCTGGCTCTTCTCCGATCGCGCGTCTTTCGTGGCCGGCGCCAACCTGGTCGTGGACGGCGGCTTCACCATTTCCTGAGATTGGACCGGATCGGCCGCCTCACCGCAGCGGCCGGAAACAGTCCCGTATCTCCGAAACGAAGACCTCCGGTTCTTCGAGCGCGGCGAAGTGGCCGCCGGCCGAGACTTCGTTCCAGTGGATGATATTCGAGAACCGCCGCTCGGCCAGACGCCGCGACGGTCTCATGATTTCCTTGGGGAAGATCGTGACCCCGACCGGTAGATCCAGGCTTTGTCCATTGAAGCTTGACGTCAGGCTTTCCCAGTAGAGCCGAGCCGATGACTTCGCCGATGCCGTCAGCCAGTAGACCGTGCTGTTGTCGATCATGCGTGCATGGCTTTGGGCGCTCTCG